>JBLIIE010000051.1:0-30662 GCA_047634635.1 Granulosicoccus sp.
ATTACTGACAGGGTCGCCTAATGGACATTCTGGAAATTCTACTCAGCGCAAGCTTCTGGGCTGCCACTATTCGCATTGCCTGCCCACTTATTTTCGCCACTCTGGGCGAGCTTATCTGTGAACGAGCTGGCGTGCTGAATCTGGGCATTGAGGGCATCATGACCGCAGGAGCCATGAGTGGTTGGTTATGGGTCTACAACGGCGGGGACCTTTATGGTGCGGTGCTCTTCGCAGCCTCAATAGGCGCCCTGTTCGGACTCCTTCACGCAAGCTTTACCGTGTCCCTGGGGTTGTCACAACACGTCACGGGTATTGGTATAACGTTGTTAGCCTCATCTATGAGCTATTACATCATCAAAATGTTGCTGCCCGAAAGCACATCCCCACCTAAAATCGTCTCGTTTCAGAATATTGATATTGACGGCCTCTCTAACCTGCCCTTTTTCGGACCAGCACTGTTTTCTCACACCCCTCTCACCTATATGGCGTTTCTGGTGGTGCCTATCATTATGTATCTGCTTTATCGCACCCCATGGGGATTAGCCGTGCGAATCGCTGGAGAAAACCCCGTAGCATTAGAAGCGCAGGGTATCAACGTTGTGCTGGTAAGAACTCTTGCGGTCATGACTGGTAGCGCCTTGATGGCAGTAGGAGGTGCCTACCTCACCATCAGTGCGTTCGATGCATTCTACTTTGGGATGATTAATGGGCGAGGCTGGATTTGTGTCGCTCTGGTTATATTTGCCTCATGGCGACCGGGAAAGGCACTTTTAGGCGCTTTACTATTTGCAGGTCTGGATGCATTCCAAGTGCGCATGCAACAACAGATTGGAGCGTATATTCCTTATCAGTTTTTCCTAATGCTGCCATACGTGCTCAGCATTGTCGCCATGATTATCGTGGCACGTCGAGCAGAATATCCCAAGGCGCTACTAAAGCCTTATCGACGTGGTGAGAGGCTGTAGGGCGACAGCTTCGCAGCTGACCACAAAACACTGCCGATAATGAGTACTTTGCTACCCTATGCCGAATATATAATATCTCAAGTATTCACTCATCGAGGCGATCACCTAGTCAGTGGTGTATCGGCACGATGAAATATGCCGACCTCCAGCAGATTACGGAAATCAACAAGAAATGATCAAGGCATTAAAAGGCTCATCGCCTGTCGTTTTTATTAGTCGTATGATTATTGCGGCCATGGTGGTGTTCGGCACCTACAACCCCACCGGTAATTCTGTATTTCACTGGGTAAGAAATAACGAAAATCCAACGGATGCCTGGGTCATATTAGGCGCCATAGTCGCAGTTCTTGCAAACATAGCCCTACTGATTGCAACATGGAAGGCTTTAGGCAAAATCGGCACCATCATCGTGGTGGTATTTTTTGCCTCACTCGTCTATCTGTCATTGCAAGAGGGCTGGGTGTCTGCTGACAATCGCGCCTCCCTAGAATGGCTTGCTCTGATTCTATACAGCATATTCCTGGGAATCGGCCTCTCAGGGGCTATCCTCTGGCGACGAGCGACCGGCCAGATCGTAACTGACGAGGCAGGTGATATAGATAGCTAAGCACGCTGCAACTGCTCTCACAGCGTATCTACCTAATCTGGAAATTTGAATGGTTTCAAAGCTACCGCTCAGCAAACTCAGAATTACGCTGATCGGCTTGGTCTTTATTGCAGTGGTAGCTGCGGTCGCCAGCTATACGCATCAATTAATAGTACCCTTGTTTCTGGGAATGCTGACTTGGGGCAAGGTTTGGTTAAAAAGCCTGACTCCCAAGCTGGGAGCATTACTGCTTAAAAATGGTCTGATTATTCAAATTAGGCAATTGCTGGTAAAAGCCTCTACACACGTCTTCGTAAAATCTCATAAGCCTTGGCGGCGTTGGCTTATCGAGATGAAGACTCACTTTATTGAATTGATCAAACAGGGCTTTGATCGGTACATGGCACTAGAGCTATGGCTAAGAAGCGTTCTCGCCATATTGTTGTTATTGGCAACTGCTGGAAGCTCATTCGCTGTGTTTGCATTATTGGTTATTCCACAACCTGTCCTGAATTGGCTAAGGAGCCAAATCATGGGCTTAATGAATAAATTGGGAGTAACGCAATTCTTTTCGGCTGTTTGGCGATTCATCCTACCAACAGCGCTACGCACGAAATGGTACATGTATGTCAAATGGACACTGGGTAGGCAACAAGTTAGTACGGCCAAACGACTTCACGGAAAATTGAAAAGATAACTCTGATTTTCGATTCAGGCCCGCCCGGAACGTGTCAGGAGCCACTCAAGAATGCTACGAAGACCTTTCAGGAACCCATTTCAGTTAAACGAATGCATTCGATAAGATCCTGAGATTTGCACTTTTCAGTGCTGACCCTATTCGGACTAACGTTTGCGCGATCGTCCATAAATTTTCGGATTGAAAACGGACCGGTATTCTTTGTATATTTGCTGACAAACAAAGGCGACAAACAGAATTAAAAACAATAAAACGGGATACGCCATTATGGATAAGACGTTCTCAAGACTATTAGCGACTCTATCGAGGCCAATTTCTTGTATCTTCTCGGCACTGACACCCGTATTAAGCATAGCAAAAGCACATGCTGCCACACCAAGGACACCGAATAATAGAAGCCACATATATGCCTTCATTCGGCGGGATAAGCACGGAATTCCGCTAGTTGCCTCTACTTCTTTTGACACCAGCAATTCTATTTCGTCTGTGTCCGTCTGCTGAGTTTTGTTCATAAAATGTACGATACTAGTGAATTTGTCAGTTCGTCCATTTTTCAAATACCCCAACCTAATTCTAATGTCGGCAATGCTGCAGTAATCAAAATACTCAAACCGTCAAAAAGCTTCTGCAAAGCCATTCATAATTGTAAAAAATGCGCACTAGATCACACCTACTGATATCGTGACGAAGCGACACGGTAAGCTCGTTAATCTCCCGTTCAGCATCTTGGGGTATTCTGCTGCAGGACTTGCACAGTAGAATTTCACTATTCGAGCCCCAACACTGCATCAGGAGCCCTAAATGACCATGCCGGGAAATTCAAACCCTAATATAGCCACGACAATGACCATATCAAAGAACATTCAGACACTCCAAGCTAGTAAGGTCAGTAAATTCAATCATATGATTGCCCTGGTTGGCCTATTCTCCATGGCAGTCCTAATAACTGGGTGTGCATCCACAACGCGCACTCTAGATCCAGATGTTGAGCAGAACTACGACGCCAGCTACAGTTTTTCAGACAAAAAACAGATTGTGCGAACCTTGACCGATAGCTTACTCAGCTCACCCAACGTCACAACAGAAACCTCTAAAAAGCCTGTGGTCATTGTTTATGGCGTAGACAACGAGACATCGGAGCACATTAATACTGGCGGAATTACTGATGATATTCGTCTGTCTCTGATCAAATCTGGAGAGTATCGATTTCTCAACCGTAAACAGCGCGCTAATCTGCAGCAGGAAACTGATTTTCAGTACGCCGGATATGTTCCACCGGAACAAAGAGTCATCGAAGGACGCCAGCTCGGCGCGAACTATATCCTCTCAGGCACCCTTCGCTCCATCAAGAAAAAGCAACCCAAGCAATGGCGTTTGAATAGAAAAACGATGGTCTACTACTCCATGAATATGGAGCTAACAGATTTGCAGACTGGTGAAATCTCTTGGGCTGACAATGTAGAAATCGCCCGCGAGGCCTCTCGTCCAATCATTGGTTGGTAACCGGGCGGATACAGACTCCTCTGCGGAACAAGGTACATGTCTGTTTTTCATCAAAAGAAAAAAATGGGTTTTTGCTGCCTGGCGATACTGATGCTACAAGCGTGCGCAACGTCCAGCGCGCTGCAGGTTGCACGTGATCAGTTTCGTCATGGCAGTACTACCGATGCTCTACAAACCCTTTCAGACGCGGACGTATCCAATCGAGATCAACTACTTTTATACCTGGACAAAGGTTTAGTAGCTCAGGCTTCAGGAAATTACTCCGACAGCATGACTGCTTTCGAGCGGGCTCTGGAACTTGTCGAAGAACTGGACTATGTCAGTATCCGGGACCAAACCGCCTCCATTATAAGTAGCGATTGGGCGGCGCGCTATGGCGGTGAAATTAGCGAAAAACTCTGGATTCACACATTCCAGATGCTTAATTTCTTGCTACTGAATAATCCCGAAGGCGCAGCTATCGAAGCTCGGCGGGCTGTTGCCCTCTTTGAAGAACACGGCGACATCCTCAAGAATGATATTTTCACCCGCACTTTGATGGCCTTGAGCTTCGAAAGCGCCGGACAACTCAATGGTGCTCGGGTCGAGTATCGTAAATTGGAAGAAGACTTTGATTTGCCGCAGCCTGAACTGCTGGATAGAAACACCAGTGAGCTGGTATTTATCGTGGCATCAGGATTTATCGACCCAAAACTGCCTGGTGATTTATTTATCAGTTACGATTCTCGAATTTCATTTCCCTACTACGCTGAGAGCTTCCAACAAGCGCCTAAAGCTTACGTCACGGTAGGGGAGAAACAAGCTGATTTTTCGCGCGCTGACACAGCACTGGTATCAATTTCACAGCGTGCCTTGAACAAACGTGGCAAGAGTATTGCTGCTCGCCAAGCTCTGCGACTTGCAGCCAAACACAACATCGCAGACTCCATAGAAGATCAGGATGAGCTTGCCGGAACTTTGGTGAAAATACTACTCGTTGCGATAGAGCAAGCTGATACACGCAGCTGGGAATCTCTACCCGCATATTTAACCTTGTTGCGAGTACCCATGGAGCCGGGCAAGCATTCTGTATCACTGGATGTTTTAGTTAACGACCCATCTATATCTTCCATCGATCACCAGCGCGTTTTCGACGTGGATATTGCTCCAGGGCAACGGCAGTACAAGCTGATCAGAACTGGAATAGCTTCACAGCAGTGACGAATTCCGACCCTCTACGAGCCTAGCGACTGATCTCGCATACGCAATTTTTACTAAGAAGCTAGATAAACAAAAATCTGAAATTCTATGCTAATCTATCGGAACGAACTGCAACGCAACGGAGGTGATCAAATGTCTAGTGTTTTGATTTTTGTCGGGTCAGCTATGAGTAAGTCGCTTTCTCACTAACAGGTTTTTGCGTACGACTCTAGCCAGCTGATTCGTCAGCAAAGGCACGGAAGCCGCCATATCTGGCGGCTTTTTTATGCCCGTAATTCCTGCGGGCCTTCAACAAACACACCGCCTTCCGATGTTCGCTGATGTGCTCCCCGACGCGCTTGCATCAAGATTGAAGGCGTAACCCGGCAGAAGGCACTGGAGTCTGGGTATACTCCCCAGATACACTTTCATGAAAAAATACTGTGTCACAAACTGACCAACCTCAAAAACCCAGACCTTTCGTTGATTTAATAGTCAGCATCATTATCCCTTCAGTGATCCTCATGAAAATGAGCGGTGATGACAAACTAGGTGCAACCAATGCTCTAATACTGGCGCTAGCGTTTCCAATTGGATATGGGCTTTACGAGCTTTTCATCAATAAAAAACGGAACTTCGTGGCATTACTCGGCGTCATCAGCGTGCTACTTACCGGCGGTATTGGTTTACTGAAGATTGATGCTCAATGGCTTGCAGTTAAAGAAGCAGCGATACCTCTTTGCATTGGAATCGGTGTGGTTGTGGCAAATAAATTCGGGTACCCATTAGTTCGCAAACTCCTCTTTAACCCGAATATCATGAACATCCCCCGCATCGAGCAGAAACTGACAGAAAACAAAAATACCGAGCTATTTGAAAAACGACTTGATCGCGCAAATTATCTATTTGCAGCGACCTTTCTGTTTAGTGCAATCATGAATTACGTGTTGGCTAAAACTATCGTCACAAGTGAAAGTGGGTCATCTGCCTTTAATGAAGAGCTAGGGCAAATGACGTTACTAAGTTATCCAGTCATTGCCATACCTTCAATGATCATGATGCTGGGAATCTTCTGGTATATCTGGCGAACGGTTAACCACCTAACCGGGCTATCTCTGGAACAGATCATGGTTCACGATGAAAGCAAAGGCAACGCCACCGAACCGGACTAAATCTGATGACGCTGCCTGCTTAGGCAATCAGCTATTGGAACAATAATATGGACGGTTTCTACCCTGAGTTCTAGCCTTTCACTGTCGGCAACGTCAAGGCCAAAAACATAGGTGCATTATTGCGTTGCACCAGTACTGGAATGGCTTCGTTATCAGGAGCTTCACGCACCAGCCTTTCCAGCTCATCAACACTATCTATATCTTCTCGGTTGAGCGAGATAATCACATCTCCTTGACGAATACCAGCGCTTGCAGCAGCACTGTTCGCAAGAACCTTGGACACAACGACACCGGATTCAACCTTCATCTGCTTGCGTTGCTCATCGTCTAAGGCCAAAGCTTCAATTCCCAGGCGCGACTCATCGATTGGATCAGGATTAGTGAGCAGGCTAACTTTTTGCCCCTCATCTAAAGGCTCAATCGTGACATTCAACAGTGTACTTGTACCGTTTCGTAGTACTTCTACACCTACCGTTTTTCCAGGGCGAACGGCTCCCACAATCGGTGGCAGCGCACTCGAGTAGTTAACCGACTTGCCATTGAACTCCAGTATGATGTCACCGCTTTTCAAGCCACCGTTATCTGCCGGGCTATTTCGGGTCACTTGCGTAACCAACGCACCTCTTGGTTTATTTAATCCAAACGACTTTGCAAGAGCTTGGTCGACATTTTGTATCGCAACACCCAACCAACCCCTTGTCGCAAAACCTTTTTCCTTCAATTGATCTGCAATTGAAATAGCAACGTTGATGGGAATGGAAAATGACAAACCCTGATAACCACCAGAGCGAGAATAAATCTGCGAATTCACGCCAACAACTTCTCCGTCAGTATTGAATAACGGGCCACCAGAATTACCTGGATTAACGGCTACATCAGTTTGAATAAACGGTACATAGGTATCATCCGGCAGGCTTCTAGCCAATGCCGAGACTATTCCTTGAGTCGCAGTGTGTTCGAATCCAAATGGAGACCCTATGGCCAGAACCCATTCGCCTACTCGCAGATCATCAGAATCGCCAATGATGACAACCGGCAACCCATTCGCCTCTAGCTTGAGTAGAGCTATGTCGCTTGCAGTGTCACTACCAATAAGTTCAGCCTTAAATTCTCGTCGGTCATGCAGGCCAACCATTATCTCAGAGGCATTATCCACAACATGTGCATTGGTAATGACGTAACCATCTTCAGAGATAATAAATCCACTGCCGTAACCAGCACCTCTACGTTGATTTTGGCGCTGCTCCGGAGCCGGATTTTGTGGCATTTGCTCAAAAAAACGTCGAAATTGCTCTGGAAGCTGCTCAAGATCGAAACCTGGAACACTACTGGCGGGCATTGGCGCTGTATCTGTAATCACAGAAATCTTGACGACCGCGTCACCTTCCTCCTCAACCAGACCGCTAAAATCGGGCAAAGAGCCGGCCCAGGATTTCGTTACAGCAAGAAAGGGCAGCAAAACTATCCAAAAGAGTGTTTTTCGATATATTCTGCAGGTTCTGAGAAAGAACGACTGGTTTGATGTTTCTCGCAAATGCAGGCCATTATTGGTTTGAACGCCTACTTGTCGCGTAGACTTGACTGTGTGGATCATGGTTTTAATCTCCGTGTTTCTTACTTATTAACTAAATCAAGACGAATCAATCCGTTCTGACCAGCAATGAGTACGTGATGTTGCATTACACATTCGTTACTCATTTAGGCTGTACAAACAGTTTTTCGCTTTAATCAGTTTTCGCTTCAAACATTGGGGGCACCATGAGAATATTACTAGTCGAAGACGACACGGAAGCCGCGGCTTATCTCGTCAAAGGGCTGACGGAAAGCGGCCATAGCGTTGAACATGCCGCAGATGGTGAGCACGGGTTACAAATGGCAATTGCCAATGCTTATGACTCTATGATCATCGACCGGATGCTACCAAAGCGCGATGGTCTGTCGTTAATAGAAGAACTACGGCGCATGGGAAACATGACGCCGGTATTGATATTGAGTGCGTTGGATAATGTCGATGAGCGTGTAACCGGGCTAAAAGCGGGTGGCGACGATTATCTAACCAAGCCCTATCAACTCAGCGAGCTTACAGCCCGCCTGCAAGCGCTGACGCGTCGCGCTCAAACAGGCGTGCAAGGCACGGTTCTGCATGCAGGCGATCTGAGCCTGGATCTGATCAAGCACAAGGTGACCCGCTCAGGTCGCAACATCAACCTGCAACCACGCGAGTTTCGCCTTCTCGAGTATTTGATGCAGCATACCGGCCAGGTAGTTACAAGAAGCATGCTGCTAGAAAATGTGTGGGACTACCACTTCGACCCGCAAACCAATGTGATTGACGTTCAGATCAGCCGTCTGCGTAGCAAAATCGATAAGGACTTCGACTCGCCCTTACTGCATACAGTTAGGGGCGCTGGCTACAAACTACAGGAAACCACGTCTACAGCAGATATACACTGACAGTTTCCTCTAGCGACAGATTTAGTGGGTGCAAAAATGCACCCACTAAAAAAACGGCTAATGCATTTGGAGCAAATAATCTTGGTGGCAATGTTCGTCAACGTGTGTCCGCTATAGCATGTCACTTCCATCCTCACTGACCACTACGAGGCAGAAAAAGCCTGCACGAGCTGGGACTGAGCCCGTCACTGCAAAATCCAACACCTATTTGATTGGGCTCGATAAACGCAGAATATTCCGAACGTCTGCTTTTCGCCTATCTCTAATTTACGCCACTTTGTTCAGTACCCTATCAGCTGCCACGCTCGGGTTTATTTATTGGTCCACTAGAGATCAGATTGAATCTCAAGTCGACACACGGCTGCGACTAGAAACCGATTATTTAATTAATCTGTATAAGTCAGGTTCTCTTACAGAATTACTAGAAACTATTCAGCGTCGTAATCAAATCGATACTTACGGTAGATTTTACTACCTGGATAACACCGACACAACCGCCAGTAACACTGAAAAAGCTGAAGATAGCCTACCTTTACGATTAAAATCAATACGCTCTCATACGACTCAGAATATGGGGGATGTTGCAGATTTACCTCCTGGTAGCCCACGTGCATTCAATCCTGTTCGAGTCGCTGAAACAAGACTATCGGACGGTTTGAAATTAACCATCGGCCACGAGATAAGCGACGAAAAAGCGTTGCTGGATCATACATTTGTGCTCGTTGCGGGAGCGACAGGTCTAACACTGCTCTTTTCTCTAATTGGTGGACTGTGGATTGGTACTAGTGTGCTCAGACGCATCGATTCAGTGAGTCGAACGGCATCCGAAATCATGAGTGGGGATTTATCACAGCGGCTATCGGTTACAGCAAGAGATGACGAGTTTGACGAGATTTCTACCAAGCTCAATCAGATGCTAAACCGTATTGAAGATCTTATGAACAGCATGCAGCAGGTAACAAATAATGTTGCCCACGACCTGAGAAGCCCTCTTACTCGTCTTCGCAATCGCCTCGAAGTGACGCTTCTTGAAGAACGAAACTCAGATGTTTACCAATCCGTAATGGGAGAGGCCATAGGCGATGCTGACAGCCTTATTCAAACCTTCAACGCGATGCTAAGTATTGCCAGACTTGAAGCGGGAATAGATTCTGCCCAGTGGAGCGAGACTAATATCGGGGATTTGATGTCCGAACTTGCGGAGCTGTATCAAGCAGTAGCTGATGAAGAAGAAGAGCTTCTGACATTTGACAGTGATATTCAGAGCAACCCACGCTTTCATTGCAATAGGCATTTGATTGGCCAGGCCGTGACAAACTTACTCGATAATGCCATCAAGTACACACCTGATCCATCTGCTGTGAAACTCAGTGTATCGGGAAATGATCAGCAATTTTCTATCACTGTTTCTGACAATGGACCCGGTATTCCAGAGCATGAGAGAGAACGAGTATTCGAACGTTTTGTAAGACTGGAAAATGAAAGAAATACACCTGGAAACGGATTAGGCCTTAGCCTCGTTCAAGCCGTGGTGCGTCTGCACTCTGCGCATTTGGTTCTGGAAGACAATAATCCGGGACTCAAGGTCACCATTAATTTTGTAAAAAAACCAGTAAAAGAATTGCGCGCCGCTAAACAGAATCGTATTAGAGCTTAGACGCAAGAACACTAATTATTAACGCTTATCTATTGGAGAGAAGAATCCATATCCAAAGCGACATTGCCGCCCTGACTCACTCGCCAAGCCCAGTAAATTCCTGACCCTGTCACAGTCGGCGCGATGCTGAGTTTGATTTCACTGCCTCGTTCTAACTCTTGCATAAGTTCGACCTGCTCGGGTCGAATACGAATACCTCGAGTGGAACCATCCTCTTCTATCCATAGGTAATGGCGTCCCTGCAAGCCAGACTTTACAACAGAGAGCCCGGTAAACACGCCCTCAATGTTCTGACTTTCAAGGCGGATAGGAGCACCCTTACTTTGTTCTGATTCACCTTCGTAATATACATACAGCCCGACAACCAACATGATTACCGGCAGGGCTGTCAGTATAGAATGTATCGGGTTTTTTTCCTTCGGAACGTAGGCGTCTTCAGGCGGTGGCCAACTGTAGCGCTCTTTCTTCGCAGTCTTAACCTCGTGTCTATTGGCGTTATTCCCTCCCACTACTTACTCATCACAGATGTATTAGGCCCGACCATAATTATCACCCACTCGGACAATATCATCCTCTCCTAGATACGAACCTGACTGCACTTCTATTAACTCAAGAGGAATAATTCCAGGATTGTACAACCGGTGCATCGTGCCTAACGGAATATACGTTGATTCATTTTCGGTAAGAAGAATTTCCTGCTCACCGTTTGTAACTATTGCCGTACCTTTTACAACCACCCAATGCTCAGATCTGTGGAAATGCTTTTGTAGAGATAATTTTGCACCCGGCTTCACGCTGATCCTTTTAACCTGGAACCTGGGATGAAGCTTTAGCGACTCATAGTGGCCCCATGGCCGATAGCAAGTAGTGTGACTGGTGAGTTCCTGTCTGTTATTTTCCGATAGAAAGTTGATAGCATCCTTAATACTCTGCGCACTGGAATGATCAATTACCAGCACCGCATCAGATGTTTCTATGACGGATATATTTTTTGTACCTAGGGCAACAACGAGACGTGAACTCGAGTGCAGATAGGTGTTTGTTGTTTGGTGATGCAACACATCCCCAACTCCGGAATTGCCGTCAACATCCTGTGTTTGGATCTGGTGCACAGCATCCCAACTACCTATATCAGACCACCCAGAATCATAAGGCAGTACAACAACATTATCACTTTTCTCCATAACGCCAACATCAATCGACACATTGTCGCATTGGCTAAATGCTTCTGAGTTAACTCGAAGAAAATCAAGATCTGCGACCACTTCCTCAACCGCAGCTTTGGTGAAGTTGTAGATTTCGGCTTGATGTATCTCAAGTGCCTTCAAAAACACAGATGCCTTGAATACAAAGATTCCGGCGTTCCAATAACATTGTTTGGTTGCGATCAGCTCTGCAGCTTTTTCTTCATTCGGCTTTTCAATAAACTGGCTAACCGCCATCGCACCCGAGTCAAATCCCGGCACAGGATCTGCTGCCGATATGTAACCATAGCCTGTCTCAGGGCTCGTAGGCTTGATACCCAAAGTAACCATGTAACCTGCTTCAGCAAGCTCCACAGCCTGAGAAACAGAATGTTGAAGATGTTTTATATCATCGATCACATGATCAGCAGGTAAAACGACCATGACTGCATCGGGATCCGAATTTTGAACCTGCCAGGCGGCCAAACCAATCGCAGGCGCTGTATTCCTCGCAACGGGCTCCAGCAGTATGCTGGCATCTCTCACACCAATTGCCTGTAGTTGCTCGGCTGTCAGAAAGCGATGTTGTTCGGCGCATACGACTACTGGGGAAGACGCCGAGTGTTCGTTGAAACGGGCAACCGTTGCTTGTAAGAGCGATTTGTCACCTGCCAACGCTAAAAATTGCTTGGGGTATTCTGTGCGAGACAAAGGCCACAATCTGGTGCCTGAACCACCAGCAAGAATGACAGGGACATAATTACCGGCTCTCGATTTCATATTACTTAATTCCATCACTTAAGATCAAAGTTTTCGTTGGCAGTAACCCACTGACACGCAACTGTTAGACCATCTCTCGATCCAACCTCTTTTTCCCCGCCTAAACTGTGAATACGCGTAACGTCCAATAGCTTCCTCGTTGCACCGCTTGGCCTGCCCGTGCAGAATCGTAATTTCACGTTACATTCGCCAGTAGATGCAATGGTTTCCGACAATTCGCGAATAGAGCAATACGTTCCAATCCCCTATTCAACATTCTGAACCTGCTCACGCATTTGTTCGATAAGTACTTTCATATCTACCGCCGCATTGGTTGTGACGACGTCGTAGGATTTTGATGCTAACGTATTGGCTTCACGATTAAATTCCTGCATCAGAAAATCCAATCGGCGTCCAACTGAATCTTTTCTGCTCAACGTCATAGAAAGTTCATTGCAGTGAGACTCGAGCCGATCCAACTCCTCGTCAATATCTAACTTCTGTGCCGCATAGACAAGTTCCTGCTCTAGACGTGAATTATTGTGCTCCTGGCCGAGTTGCGAAAGCTTTACCAACCATCTTTCTTTCTGCCGCTCAATAACTGTTGGTCGAAAAGAGCGAATATTGGAATTCAGAGCAGTCAATTGTAAGGTTTTTTCACTAAGCAAATTAGAAACTTGCGCACCTTCACGCTCCCTAGCTTCAATAAAATCTGTCAACGCCCACTCGAAAACGTCGTTAGCATCCTTTGCCAATAGCTCCTGCGAATCAGTACTCGTAGTGAGGACTCCGGGCCATTGCATCAAACGAATTGGATCGATGTTGCCTGAGGACCCACTGAGTGATTTAACCTTATCTGCAGCTAACGTCAGCTGAGCCAACAAATCCTCATTAATCGTGAAGGACTGATTCGTCGCTGAAGACTGGATGTGCTTCAGTGAGACGTCAACTTTGCCACGCTGCAATGCCTTACTGACACTTTCTCGAATACTTGGCTCCAGCGATCGTAAGGATTCTGGCAAACTTAATGAAACATCAAGATAACGGTGATTAACGGATCTTAGCTCACACACAATTTCACCGCTGGCAGTGTCCAGACTGCTGCGACCGAAGGCTGTCATGCTGCGCAACATCGTGGAGTTTATTCTCTTGGCTTGGATTTAAGCTCAATTTACACGATAGTCTGATACGACAACGTACAAAAAGCATGACTCGGTGACAGAGCAGGTATACTCTGCCGCCCCTAGACCGGCTCCCCGGTCCCCACCACCAACCCTAAGGACTTACCCATGCGACCTAGCGGAAGAGCCACTGACCAGCTTCGCAGCGTTTCTTTCGTGCGTCAATTTACCAAACACGCAGCCGGATCGACGCTCGTGAGCATGGGAGACACCAAGGTGCTGTGCACTGCAAGCATTGATAACCGGACACCTCCTTGGCTTAAAGGCACCGGCAGCGGCTGGGTTACGGCCGAATACGGCATGTTGCCCGGAGCTACCCATACTCGTGCGAGGCGCGAAGCGGCAAGCGGCAAGCAAAGTGGTCGTACGCAGGAGATACAGCGACTCATCGGACGCTCGCTTAGGGCCGCAATCGATCTCGAAGCATTAGGGGAGCGTACCATTACCGTCGATTGCGACGTATTGCAGGCTGATGGGGGAACTCGATGTGCATCAATCACTGGCGCGTACGTATCACTATGCGATGCCATTGAAAAACTTCTCAAGGACCGGAAAATTAAAAAAAACCCCATTCACGGTCACGTTGCAGCAATTTCAGTAGGCATATTCAAAGGCCAGCCAGTCCTAGACCTGGATTACGCTGAAGACTCCACTGCTGAGACCGACATGAACGTTGTTATGAATGAGGCCGGTGGTTTTATCGAAATACAGGGAACGGCTGAAGGACATGCATTTAGAGAAAACGAATTACAGGAGATGCTGATCCTTGCCAAGCACGGAATCAGTGAGCTGGTTACTGCCCAACGTGACGCACTTTCCTCCTAGAGTGCGGATAATAACGAGAGTTTAATAATGCAACAGGTCGTATTCGCCAGCGCCAACCCAGGCAAGATCAGTGAACTGCACGATCTTCTGGATCCGCTCGGCTTCGACGTTATGTCGCAAGGTAATTTCGACATTGAATCAGTGGATGAAACGGCGTTCACTTTTGTAGAAAACGCTTTGTTAAAGGCACGGCATGCTGCTCGGATTTCCGGGCTACCTGCTATTGCAGACGATTCCGGATTAGAAGTTGATTTTCTCAATGGTGCACCCGGACTCTATTCGGCTCGTCACGCTGAACAGGCTGGGCAAGGTAGTGGTGATCAAGCAAACTACCATTACTTACTCAGACAGCTTGATGGCCTAGCCGATCAGCACCGCACCGCTCGTTTTCGCAGTGTGGTGGTCTATCTTCGACACGAGTTTGATCCGTCCCCCCTCATCGCAGAGGGAACATGGGAGGGGCACATTCTGCACAGCGCACAGGGGCATGGAGGCTTCGGCTACGACCCTGTATTCTGCAATCACGACACCATGAGCGCTGCTGCGCTGCTCGACTCAGCTACAAAAAATAAACTCAGCCATCGTGGCAAAGCTGTAGCCTTGATGGTTGACCAGCTAGCGTTGCAAAACACGGTAAAACGATGAATCGCGAGTTCACTGAACTCCCACCACTGTCTCTGTATGTGCACATCCCTTGGTGTGTACGCAAATGTCCCTATTGCGATTTCAATTCTCACGAGGCCCGTGGGGACGTACCTGAACAAGCTTATGTGGACGCGCTGCTAGTTGACCTGGCTGAAGAGATGCCGTCGGTGTGGGGCAGGACAATCAGCACTGTATTTATTGGCGGGGGGACGCCCAGCCTGTTCTCGGCTAAGGCTATTGACCAGCTGATGAGCGGCATAAGAGCCTTAACAGGGCTTCACCCAACTGCTGAGGTCACAATGGAGGCCAACCCGGGGACCTTTGAACAACAACGCTTCAAAGACTATCGGGATTCTGGGATCAACCGATTATCCATAGGGATACAAAGCTTTAATACCAAAGCCCTGAAAGCTCTGGGCAGAGTTCATTCGGCGGATGAAGCTATCAGAGCAGTAGGTATCGCGCAAAAAGCAGGCTTCGATAAAATCAATCTGGATTTGATGTTTGGCCTGCCAGAACAAACCCTCAAAGGCGCCATGGACGATTTGGATCAAGCGTTGTCATTGGGAACAACACATCTGTCCTGCTATGAACTCACACTCGAGCCGAACACCCTGTTTGCCCGTTTCCCACCAAAACTGCCCAGCGATGACTTACGAGCAGATATGCAGAATGCCATTGTGAAGAAGCTGCGGGAGCACCAATTCGAACGTTACGAAATTTCCGCTTATGCGAAATCTGAATCAAAAACACTCAAGGGCGATGGCGCAGGCTCTGCGTCTCGGCAAAGAGCTAATCACAACGTTAACTATTGGCAATTCGGTGACTATCTTGGTATCGGTGCAGGTGCACACGCGAAAATCAGCTCAGCAAATACTGGCGAAATAGTCAGACAATGGAAGCACAAACACCCCAAACAATACCTCAATGCCAAAACACAGTCTGATCGCATAGGCGGGCGATCCTTAATACCCGTTCAAGAAACTGGTCTCGAATTCATGATGAACGCATTGCGGCTGATTGAAGGATTCCCGATACCTTTGTTTGAGCAACATACGGGAGTCTCGATGATGCCTTGGCAGAGAGCTATCGAGTCCGCTACTGAAAAAGGCTTACTGGAACAAAAAGGATTAAACCTGCGCGCAACGCCAACAGGTATCAATTGGCTGAACAGCACCCTTGAATTGTTTCTCGAGGGAGCACCCAGCTCGCCCGGGCGCAACGCAGAATCAAAAAATGTTCCTGCTGCGCGACGCTATCCGATTATCCCTTTAAAAATCAGTAATAAATAACAACCTTACTGCTGTAGCATTCTCAATAATTGAGCTGGATTAAGTGCATCAGCCCCTGCCCCACCCTGGGTAGACAATATCTGACCCGCCACACCCGGCAATTCACCATCCAGTTGGTCAGCAACGTCTTGCACAGCAGAATCTTTGTATTGCTGATTTTTTCGCTTGTTTCTAGCTGAGCTAGGGGAGAAGGTGCTCTCAGGTTCCTCGTATCGCTCGTCCGACTCGCTGCGCCTGACTTTTACCGGTCTAGGTGCTAAGGTCGGTGCCATTACATTCATATTCGGATTAACACTCATTTTTCTCGAATCAGCATCAGTCGGGGCTATGGTGCTGTAGTTGGTTACCCCGTTGGCATCTTTCCAAGTGAACATTTGAGTACGCTTGGAACCACCGATTTTTGCAGATATGGACTCACCAGAACCCACGTTAGCCACTTTTGCTACTGCGTCTGCAGCATTCGAGGCATCGTTTTTAACATCGGAGAATATGTTCGCGAACTGATTCATGACACCGGATCCGAAGCCTTTCCACATTGCCAGAGGGTCCCCACCCTTAGAATACATACCGTAGGAAAACAGCCCAGCGATAATCACGAATGGAATTGTTGCTTTGAATAACAGCTTCCCAATCAATTTAAACACCATGAGCAGATCCGATTTTCCGATTGAATTATGACTGTTCGAGGACTAGTTTCGTCATAAACGACCCGTCACCACTTCATATAACGACATTTTTCATCGAAAACTTGATTCTAGGACTTGCAATTAGTTGTTCATAGTCCTAGTATCCGGTTCCAATTTTTATAACCGGGAGGTTGCTATGAAACCTGAAATTCATCCCGAATACAAACAAATCACGGTCACTTGCAGCTGCGGCAACACGTTTGAAACGGGTTCTACAGCGGGTCGCGATCTGAGTATCGAAGTGTGTTCGGCTTGCCACCCTTTTTACACCGGCAAGCAAAAAGTAATGGATACCGCTGGTCAAGTGGACAAATTCCGTCGTCGTTACGGCGCGAAATAAATCCTTTTGTAGGCCGATTTTTCGGCCGAGCGTGCATTCTTGGTGTCGGTAAAATCCGACCACAGCTTAGGAAAAAGGCACCCATTGTGGTGCCTTTTTTTGGTGTCTGCCTGTTATTGGCAAAACCCAGTAATTGCACGCGTCGACCCACCCACTGGTGAAGCAAATCCGGGTGATACGAAATCTTACTGCCTGAATTCCGCAAAGTCTGTACCTGTCTCGATTTCAAGGGTGACCGATGGCGATACTGTAGTGCTCAGTGATGGCCGCCGTGTGCGTTTGATCGGAATAAACACTCTAGAGCTCAATTCAGCGCTTGCCCAAGACAAACACTGGGCGCTGGCTGCCAAAACCGAATTAGAAAAACAAATACAGACAAAGCGTGTGTCACTGGTCCCTGGAATTGAAGAATTCGACCGCCATGGCCGCACATTGGCACATCTTCGGCTCGCTGATGGCTCTAGTGCTGCTGAAACACTAATTAGCAAAGGGCTTGGACTATCTGTCTCCGTCGGCTTGAACCAGCGCTGTGCTCACCAATATGAGCAAACTGAGCGACTTGCCAGACACGCAAGACTCGGTATATGGCAAAAACCGGGAAACTGGCTAAACAGCGGCAAGAAGCTGACAGGCAGTGAGCGGGGCTTCCAGTTAGTAACGTCTACCGTTGTAAAAATCAAAGAATTGAAAAACCATACCTCCCTTGAGCTACAGAACGGTCTGCGTGTGACGTTGAATAAACAATTTTTTGCAAGCCCGAACAATACAAGTATCCAAGCTAAGAATCTTCGAGGGAGACGCATTGAAGTCCGAGGTTGGCTTGGCAAGAAGTCTGGAAAACAAATTCTCACCCTCAGCCATCCAACTAACCTTCGCGTGCTGCAGTACTGACTATGATGTTTCTGATCGACTCAAGTATTTATATATTCAGAGCATGGCAAACGCTTAATACCGACACTCGTAATCGTTTCGATGAACCCGACAATGCTGTGCAAGGCTTCACGGAGACCCTGTGCCATATTCTTGAGACCCATAGACCTCAATATTTCGTTTGCGCCTTTGACGAATGCTTTAGGCAAGGCATCCGCAACAAACTCTACCCAGAGTACAAAGCGGGTCGCCCACCTGCTCCAGCCGACTTAACTCCTCAATTTGCCAAATGCAAACAAGTGGCACAAATCCTGGGGCTTCCCACCATTGGCAGCAGCAAAGTGGAAGCTGACGACATAATCGGCCATTTCGCTGGCAAGGCTCAGGCTAAAAAACAACGTATAACGATTGTTAGTGGTGACAAAGATCTCGCACAATTCGTCTCCGTTGATGATCTCTACTGGGATCTTGGCAGACGCCCCATCGCAGGCTATGCAGACCTTCACAAACGTTTCAAAGTTCGGCCAGAACAAATTGCAGACTGGCTAGCATTAGCCGGTGACAAAAGCGACAACATCCCCGGGGTACCTGGAGTTGGCCCAACAACCGCTGCCCGCCTCCTTAATAAATGGGAAAATCTGGATACTCTGCTTGCCAATCTAGGGGAAGTTGCCATGATGAAATTTCGTGGCGCACCAAGAGTCAGCAGGCTTCTTTACGAAAACAAAACCAACATTGCCTTGGCTCGCTCACTAACCGGCCTGATTCATGACGATGGACTGCCTGACGACATTGATGCTTGTTTAAGAAAAACACCCAGCAGCGGCAACGTGACTGAAGCTTTAATTGCAATGGGATTTGAAGAACCACTGGCACAGCGAGTTGCAAAGCGTACATGCGTATACGATGAGCAAACCTACATCTAATCCGGCTCTCAGCCTGCTGTTATTCAACAAACCATTTGGTGTCCTGTGCCAGTTTACCGATAACGATGGTCGCGATACGCTAGCAAACTATATCCGGGAACCTGGCTACTACGCGGCTGGTAGATTAGACAAGGATAGCGAAGGGTTACTCCTTCTCACCAACGACGGTACATTGCAACAGCGTATAAGCCATCCTCGCTTCAAACTTCCCAAAACCTACCTAGTTCAAGTGGAAGGCGTTATGACAGACGACGCACTGAAACAATTGCAACAAGGGGTACCACTCAATGATGGGCAGGCTCGAGCAGTAAGTGCAGAGCGGACAACTGAGCCAGTGAGTCTGTGGCCTCGAAGCCCCCCCATTAGAGTCAGGCAGGCGATTCCTACGAGCTGGATCAACATAACACTCAAAGAAGGCAGGAATCGACAAGTGCGCCGCATGACGGCTGCTGTTAATTTCCCAACGCTCAGACTAATCAGAACATCGATTGGAGGCTGTAGTGTATGGCCACTCACCCCCGGACAATCTGTTTTCAAAGCACCTGATGATCTAAATGTTTGATCACAATATGCGCTTGCTACGCAGAAGTGTGATGCACGTCAATGCAAACACAAAAGCTTTTTGTGTTTAGAGGTTTAGTCGTCATTCGACTGTAGACTTCCGCGATGGATGTGTTCATTAACGGAAATATCTGGAGCAAGTGGTTTAGCAGAGTTGCGCTAGGCGTGACCCTGTTCGTGACGGTATTTAACGCTTTTGCCGGTAATATAAATGTCGATAACGCATTCACACCTGCACGCGTAACGTTGGAAAGAAATGGAACTCAGCTAATCATTAGCACTTCCACGGCACAATGGCAGGTACCCTTTGAACGTTTCTCAATTCTGGGTAACAGCGCATCGATTCAAAGGGCTTTGTATGACATTCCCTATTTTTATCGGGGGCATGTTTTGGGTAAGGAAAACTCATGGGTTCGGATAAACAGTGATATTGAACTGCCCCCCTCATCAAAGACTGCTACCGTTGATGTGAACGTTTCAGGCCACATTTTCATCGATGATGCGCTGTTCAAACTGCAGCATCATGAGAAAACAGGCCACTCATTAGTAGCAATTTCAAACTCTTCCGCAAACACTAACACTCTGAAGGCTGGTCACATATCTCAACAGCAGAATTCTTCACGGTTGTCGGCTCAACAAGACAAGGTCTTGCCACTGAAAGCCATACAAATCGGAATACTGATCGATAGCCGATATAACGATTTCCACAACGGTGGTGGGCTGAATGAAGCACTTAAGATAATCAACGGCGTCGATGGACTATTCCAGGACCAGCTTGGGCTTGCGATTATCGTTGAGAGATTTAAATCCGAGGAAGACCCACAGACTGATCCATTGCGACACTATTCAGGGAATATGGAGCAAATGCTGAATGAATTTCGGCAAATAAGACGCAGTGATGATGAATTTCCTGCTGATCTGGCCCTGGTTCACTTGTTTACCGGCCATAGTGATCCCGACAAGCTGATAGGCGTGAGCTGGATTGACACGGTCTGCCAAGTCGATGGCTACGATCTTAGTATATCCACGCCCTATCCAAATGGCACGCTGCTAAGCGCCCATGAAATTGCACACAACCTAGGTGCCTTTCACGACGATGACCAGCAGTGTCTAACTGACGCGTCAATCACAGGCAGTCAGGTCATGTGGTCAGAATTATCCAATTTCACACAAACTAATTTTTCCAGCTGCAGTCTGGACGCCATGAGACATTCGCTTTCGTCTTCCTGCGTTCTCGAAAACATTGATATGGCACTCACGGTGAAGACGACTCCCACTTCGTTTTCGTTTGAACAACAGGTAGAGGTATCGGCTATTAATTGGGATATCACCAGAACAAGTGGCCAGGTAAGTAGCATCACACGCTTCCCTGAATCAACACAATTGTCGAATCAAGGCGCTGGGTGTGTATTAACGAATACCACCATGACCTGCCAGCACGGAAACATCAGTGCCGATTCACAAAGCATTTACTCAGTCACCGCATTACTTGCCAATGCGGGCGCGGCACTGATTAGTAGTGAATTGTATTTTTCTGACTTCACTGACTCGAACGGATCCGATAACAGAGCTGATGTTCAGGTAAGTCTCACGGAAGAAGCAATAAGCCAAACTCCACAACTTACCAATATGGAGATCTCTAATGATGGGGACAATCGAGCGGCGGTCAGTAGTGCTGGGGTTGGCAGTTTCGGTCCGCTAGACATTATCTGGCTGAGCCTGCTGTGGCGCTTTATTTATCTGAACAAAAGAGCAGTGTAATGCCTTAGAAGCTTCGCTCAACAGAGTAGTGCGCGATACTAACCAACGCATCGCGGTGCTCAGATGGCGGCAGAACCGACAAAGCTGACACCGCAGCATCTGCACTTTCAGAGGCTCGTCTCATTGAGTTTGCTAACGCATCTGTTTGTGCAATAACGTCTAATACGGCTGGTAATTGCTCCAACCCACCCGTACGTATTGCATCGGCAATCATTGCGGCCTGATCGACAGAGCCGTCACGCATCGCGTAAATGAGCGGTAAGGTTGTCTTTCCTTCGCCCAGATCATCGCCAGTGTTTTTGCCCATCGTTTCAGTATCGCTCTGATAATCGAGAACGTCGTCTGCAATCTGAAAAGCCGTACCTAAATGCATACCGTAGCTGGCCAGGGCCTGTCTTATTTCTGAACCCTGACCCGCCAACACCGCACCCAGCTCAGTAGCCGCCTGAAACAGACGTGCCGTTTTAGCCTCAATGACATCGATATACTGAGCCTCTGTGATTTCCGGTTCATGAACGTTCAGCAACTGCATGACTTCACCTTCAGCAATGCGATTGGTCGTGGAGGCGAGAATACTCATCACCTCCAAGCTCTGAACATCTACCATCATCTCGAAGGCTCTAGAGTACAAAAAATCACCCACCAGAACGGCTGCCTCGTTACCCCACACCGAATTGGCGGTATCCTGACCACGCCGCAGCTCTGACGCATCGACCACATCGTCATGCAGTAACGTTGCAGTATGAATAAACTCGATAATGGCCGCCACAGAGACCGGATGCTCAGCCGCAGCTTCAGAAACCTCACAATCGAGTCCACAGGCAGCAGCACTGAGCAACGCCAGCTGAGGTCGAAGGCGTTTGCCTCCGTTACCAATAATGTAGACAGATAATTGATTGATCAGAACCACGTCTGATGTTAATCGACGTCTGATCAAATTATCTACACGCTCCATGCCTCCTGCAACAAGCGAACGGCAATCTTCTATGGACAGCGGCATTATGTGAGAAGCGGGGGGATTCGTTGGACTGGAGGATGTTAGGGGATACAGAGCTTTCAAGTTCACGTTCTGCGATCAACCCGGCCGGTTTAATTTATTCATATACCCAGTGGCTCTAGGATACCGCATTGCCTGGCAATATCGGCCATGAATATGAAGACTATTGCCAATTTTCAGAGTTCCGTAACCAAGTCCGGAAAATAAACAGAAGCTCTGACCACAAATACAGCTTTCACATCTTGGCCGTGCATCACAACTTGCAACTCCCCCTGCAACAATTTGGTGCACGCCATCCGAAAAACCGCTGTCATAACACCTCGAACAAGCATTTATTCATAATTGCACAATTAATGCACACCATCTGGTTGACGTCCCCAATGAATCGCTGATAAGCTTGTGGGCTGTCCGCGGTTATGGAACCGCACATCATGCTCAAGTGCTTAACCAAGCATTAGGCCAAAGTTTCAGGACCACAAATCATGTACGCGGTAGTCAAAACCGGTGGCAAGCAGTACCGAGTCAGTCAAGGTGACCGTCTCAAAGTAGAAACCATAGAAGCAGAAGCAGGTGCTGAGGTCAATTTAGACCAAGTGCTCATGCTCGGCAGCGGCGAATCAGTCACTGTTGGCGCGCCTATGATCGAAAACGCTTCTGTTAGCGCAAAGGTTGTTTCACACGGCCGTGGCGTCAAAGTAAAAATTATCAAATTCCGTCGCCGCAAGCATCATCGCAAGCAGGCTGGACATCGTCAAAACTACACGGAATTGGAAATCACTGCCATCAACGCTGGGTAAGTCACCTTAGCGAAAGGTTGCAAGATCGATTTTTTAGTTATTTCCGAATAAAAACAGCTGAAGAAAGGTAATCAGTCATGGCACATAAGAAAGCAGGTGGTAGTACTCGCAACGGTCGCGATTCAGAATCCAAGCGACTCGGCGTGAAGCGATATGGTGGCGAAACTGTATTGGCTGGCAACATCATTGTTCGTCAGCGTGGTACTCGTTTTCATTCCGGTGTAAACACAGGCATTGGTAAGGACCACACTATCTTTGCTAAGACTGATGGTGTCGTCTCATTTGCTGTCAGAGGCGCCAACAATCGTAAATTTATCGACATCGTTCCGGCTCCTGCCGAGGGCTAACGCCTTTCGGCCTATCCCGGGACGACAAAAAACCCGCCTAGTGCGGGTTTTTATTTGCCATGAGAGAACAGCGTGAAATTTGTAGATGAAGCTCGAATCAACGTCATTGCTGGAGATGGCGGCAACGGCGCGTTGGGGTTTCGGCGAGAAAAATATATCCCGCGTGGCGGCCCTGATGGTGGCGATGGTGGAGATGGCGGCAGTGTTTACTTGCGAGCCACTGAAGGTATGAACACCCTGGCAGAATTTCGCCACCAGCGCACCTATCTGGCTCAACGGGGAGAAAATGGCCGCGGAGCCGATTGCTCTGGAGCCGGCGGCAAAGACTGCGTAGTTGAAGTACCCGTGGGCACAGTTGCATCCGATCTCGCTACAGGCCAAGTCGTTGCCGATCTTAAAAATGCCGGGCAAACTGTGGAGGTGGCCAAAGGAGGCTGGCACGGCCTGGGCAATGCGCGTTTCAAAAGCTCAACAAACCAAGCCCCTCGCAAGACCACAGACGGCACGCCCGGCGAAAGGCGCGAATTACAGCTCGAACTTAGAGTTTTAGCAGATGTTGGCCTACTGGGCCTGCCGAATGCTGGAAAATCTACGTTAATCAGACAGTTATCGTCAGCCAAGCCGAAAGTAGCCGACTATCCATTCACTACCTTGCATCCGAATTTGGGCGTTGTGAGCATCGAACCACACCGCAGCTTTGTCATGGCCGATATTCCAGGACTTATTGAGGGCGCTGCTGAAGGACACGGACTGGGGGTACGCTTTCTGAAACACCTAAGTCGCACACGCTTACTGCTGCACCTAATCGATGTCATGCCTGTTGATCAAACCGATCCTGTCAAGGGCGGTATTGCAATTGTCAACGAGCTCAAAAAACATAGCGAGACGCTATACGACAAGGAACGCTGGTTGGTACTCAACAAGTCAGACCTCTTGGCGGCGGCAGACATAGACGAGCATTGCCAGGAAATCATCAAAGGATTGGATTGGACAGGCCCTATATATACGATATCAGCAGCAACAGGAGCAGGCTCTAAGGAATTGGCATCTGATATTATGATTCGACTGGAACACCTTCGAAAAGAAGATGCCGAAGCTGATGAGATAGCTGCAAGCAAAGCAAGACTGGCAGCAGAGCAGCGTAAAAAACCACGAACGAGTGAAAACTCGCTACGTTCCAACGACGATACCACCCCTCCCCCACCACAGGCAGACGATGCGTGAAAGACTCCGGGCAGCCGATCGATGGGTTGTCAAAGTAGGTAGTTCGCTACTAACAGCAGAAGGTAAAGGACTGGATTACGCAATTATCGATCAATGGACTGCTCAGATAGCAGCATTGATGTCTGAAGGAAAAGAGGTTGTCCTTGTTTCTAGCGGCGCGATAGCTGAAGGTGTCGCTCGCCTGAAATGGGCAAAACGACCGTCTCGAGTTAATGAGCTGCAGGCCGCTGCAGCCGTAGGCCAGATGGGGCTTATACGAGCCTATGAGACGGGCTTTCAGCGATTTAACAAACTGACAGCTCAAATCTTACTAACACACGACGACCTGTCTGATCGACGTCGCTACCTGAACGCACGCGGCACACTGAAAACCCTGCTAAAGCACGGTGTTCTTCCCATTGTTAACGAGAACGACACTGTTACCACCGATGAAATAAAGCTCGGTGACAACGATACGCTGGGCGCTCAAGTTGCCAATTTGATTGATGCCGACGTACTGATATTGCTTACCGATCAGACTGGCCTTTTCAACAAGGATCCACGACACAACAACGATGCTATTTTGCTTGAAAGGGCCAATGCGAGCGACCCAAATATTTTGTCACTTGCTGGACCAGCAGGTTCCTCCCTGGGTAGCGGCGGCATGCGAACAAAAGTGTTAGCAGCAGTGCGAGCGGCACAAAATGGCACCACAACAGTGATTGCCGACGGTCGCGAACCCAATATTTTACTGCGCTTGCAAGCAGGTGAACCGCTTGGAACCATGTTAACAAGCAACCAAAAACCGCTGGATGCGCGCAAATGCTGGCTTGCAGATCACCTTCGCGCCAAAGGCTCACTGACTATTGACGCAGGCGCTCGCAAAGTATTGCTCAATAATGGCTCGAGCTTGCTCTCTGCCGGAGTAAAATCTGTAAGTGGAGATTTTTCCCGGGGAGAACTAGTATCTTGCATAGACGACACAGGGCGAGAAATTGCTCGTGGCCTGATCAACTACAACTCAACTGATACGCGCAAAATCGTTGGCAAATCCAGTGACAAGTTTGTGGGGATTTTAGGATTTTCAAGCGAGCCGGAGCTGGTCCACCGAGACAACATGATTGTCTTGCAGTGATCGAATGTCGCTCACAACTTACAAAACCGAACTGGTTTCATCTTGAACTGAATCATGGAATTCTTTTGCGTGCCCAGACACGTAAGGGCGCGCATGTGCTCCTTCCTCTTCAATCCACATTGGATTTCTGGAAAGGCATGCCCCGAACCGTAACGGTACCCAAATGGGCAGCTACGACCGGGACTGGGCACTACAACACCAGAGGTTTAGACCAGTGCACGGACCTGAGAACTGAAACGGCTTTTGTAACGAGCTGCTTTGTTCTTGTGGATCAAGCCCTTTCGAGCCATGTGATCCAGAACGGGAGTCGCTTCCTTCAACGCTGTCTCTGCAGCGCCTTTGTCACCCGCTGCAACAGCAGCGAAAACACGCTTAACCATTGTGCGCATCATAGAGCGCTGGCTAGCGTTACGTTGACGAGATTTTTCGGCTTGGCGAACGCGTTTGCGTGCCTGGGCAGTATTGGCCACGGACTATCCTCTAACATGTGTGTACTGAAATTAGCCGCCCATTATCTACCGCGTGCACCATTACGTCAACGTCTGAGTCAATGAACCCGAATAATCTTGCACGTTCTGGAACGATAGTCGGGTTAATGACCCTGCTTTCACGCGTTCTGGGCTTCGTTCGCGACCAAGTCCTAGCCATTGTGTTTGGCGCAGGGGCTATGACCGATGTATTCCTCGTTGCATTCAAGATACCCAATTTTCTGCGAAGACTGTTTGCTGAAGGCGCTTTTGCGCAGGCATTTGTGCCTGTATTCACCGAATACAAGGAAACTCGGAGCCGCGACGCCCTGCTCGATCTCGCTGCCCATGTGTCAGGAACCCTGGCAGCCATTCTATTAGTGGTGAGCACTCTGGGCGTGATGCTAAGCCCACTGCTCATCATGCTATTTGCACCTGGCTTTATTGATGATCCGGAGCGCTACGACCTGGCAGTGCATATGCTTCGCATCACTTTCCCTTATTTATTCTTTGTCAGCCTCATGGCCTATGCCGGTAGCATGCTGAATACTTTCGGGAAATTTGCCATACCTTCGTTCACGCCGGTACTTCTCAACATCTGCATGATCGGCGCTGCGCTAGTACTGAGTCCGAAATTCGACATCCCCATTGTTGCGCTAGCCTGGGGTGTTTTCTTGGCAGGCATAGCCCAGCTGTTTCTCCAGCTGCCCTTCCTACGGCAAATTGGTTTGTTGCCACGGCCTCGCTGGGGATGGAATCACGAAGGGGTAAAGCGAATACTGAAACTAATGGCTCCTGCAATTTTGGGGTCCTCGGTTGCCCAGATCAATCTGCTGTTGGACACCATCATTGCCTCGTTTCTTACAGTGGGCAGCTTAAGCTGGCTGTATTACAGCGATCGCCTCATGGAATTCCCCCTGGGCCTGCTTGGCGTCACCCTTGGCACCATCATTCTGCCCCGACTTTCCAGAGAACACGTGTCGAATTCGCCAACGCAATTCACAGCCACGATAGATTGGGCAATCAGACTCATATTGATCATGGGGATTCCGGCTGCCATTGGTTTGATGGTTCTCGCCAAACCGATGCTAATGACGCTGTTTAGCTACGGGGAATTTCAAGAGCATGACGCCACAATGGCGAGTTATAGCCTGATAGCATACGGAGTTGGTCTTCCAGCGTTTTTATTAATCAAAATTTTCGCTCCTGCATTTTTTGCCAGACAGAATACAAAAACGCCAGTGCGAATTGGCATAATTGCACTGATATCAAACATGGTTTACAACCTTATCCTTGTGCTACCGATGATCTGGCTAGACTTTATTGCTCCGCACACGGGTTTGGCTTTGGCCAGTTCACTCTCTGCCTGGCAGCAAGCCTTGATGCTGTATCGAGAATTGGGGCGCGATGAAATTTACCGAGCGTCAAAACCGCTTGTGCAATTCGCACTGCGCTTGCTGCCAGCACTCGCCATTTTGTGCATCACATTGTGGTGGCTAACAGGCTCTGATTGGGAGGCCCTGACCGCCTTGCAGAGAGTCACTCGTTTATTGGGTATTATCGGCGCTGGCGCTTTGGTCTATTTTGTTGGGCTGGTGGCCTCAGGTTTTCGTCTCAAACACCTTTCGAGTCCGTAAATAGTCGTAAAATAAACGCCTGAGCGTCCCCGCATTCGCCCCAGTAACGCATAATTCACCCGTGACCAGTAAAGATCCTATAGACGCACCTATTTTCGCAATCAGCCCATGTATCTGATACGCAGTTTGAACCGGTGGCCAGACGAACGTAAAACCGTCGTAACGATGGGCAACTTCGATGGTGCTCATTTGGGTCATCAGGCCATGTTTTCAGCGCTCAAAACTGCGGCTTTGCAGCACCAATTGCCATCTACTGTTGTCAGTTTTGACCCTCTGCCCCACGAATATTTCTCACAGGACAGGTTTCCCAATCAGTCGCCCGACAACTCGCCGCAACGACTACAAGGTTTGCGGGATCGATTTCTCAGTATTCGAAAAGCGGGCATAGACCGATTGCTTTTGCTTCGCTTCGACAATGTATTTGCCGAGCAAAGCGCCGAAGACTTTATCAAACACACGCTTGTGGATCGTTTGCGCGCTCGCCATCTGGTAATTGGTGATGACTTCCGCTTTGGGCATCGAAGACAAGGCACCTTCGAGTTATTAGAACAAGCCTCTGAAAAGTACGGATTCACCCTGGAACAAAGCTCAACCTGTGAGCATGAAGGGGTGCGTATTTCCAGTACTCGCATCCGTCAGCATCTTACCGACGGCCAGCTAGATGCAGCCTCGACCTTGTTAGGCAGACCCTATCGCATCAGTGGCCGCGTTATTCACGGCGAAAAGGTAGGACGCCAGCTGGGTTTCCCAACGGCAAATGTTGCTCTGGGAAATCATCGGCCACCGCTGCGTGGTGTGTTTGTGGTGGTGGCAAATAATGTCGAGACCAGGGAAAGCGTATCAGCCGTTGCAAATCTTGGCGAGCGCCCAACAATAGGTGGCCGCAAGCTGCTTTTGGAAGTACACGCACTGGATCGATCTGTGCACTGGTATGGTCATCATTTGTCCATAGATTTTGTTGCTCAGTTGCGTAAAGAGATGCGTTTTGCATCACTGGACGAACTCAAGGCTCAAATCGCTAAAGATGCAGATGCAGCGCGACAGCTGATGAGCAGTAGATGACTTACACTTACACGTACGCTAGCCGCAGTGCTCGGAAGCACTCGCATTAGCCCTTTTTTGTACCCCTGACGAAGTAATTCTAGTGACAGACTACAAACAAACGCTAAATTTGCCCAAGACCAATTTCCCAATGCGTGGAAATCTGGCGAAACGTGAGCCGGAAATGCTTGCCCGCTGGAATGACGAAGGGCTGCATGAGCATATTAGGCAGCATTCTGCCGGACGACCCAAATTCATTCTGCACGATGGACCTCCGTACGCCAATGGAGACATTCATATTGGTCATGTCGTTAATAAAGTGATCAAGGACATGATCGTTAAATCCAAGCAACTCTCAGGATTTGACTCTCCTTACGTACCCGGATGGGACTGCCACGGCCTTCCCATCGAGAACAAGGTTGAAGGGCTAATCGGCAAACCCGGTGACAAGGTAACTGAAGCAGAATTCAGAGCTAAATGCCGAGAATACGCCACTGAGCAAATAGCAAATCAGAGTACTGAATTTCAGCGCCTGGGCATCCTCGGGGACTGGAAGGCGCCATATCTGACCATGAACTTCTCCAATGAGGCAAACATTGTTCGCGCGCTTGGCAAGATCATCGAAGCAGGCCACATTTACAAAGGCACAAAACCTGTTTACTGGAGTTGGGGTGCTCATTCGGCCATGGCAGAAGCTGAAATTGAATACGAAGACAAAACTTCCACAGCCATTGATGTACGGTTCGAACCACGCGACAAAAGCGCACTGCTCGAAGCTTTTGGTGCCATTGATGACGGCAGCGATGTCAACATCGTTATCTGGACAACAACACCTTGGACAATACCTGGAAACCTAGCGGTCACTCTGCACCCAGAGCTCCAATATGCACTTGTGAGCGTAAACGGCGAGCGTCTGATCATGGCCGAGGCCATGGTAGACGACGTCATGAACCGCTATGAATATACCGGGCATCAGATTGTCGCAAACACCACGGGTGACACGCTCGCAGGATTAAAGCTGAAACATCCGCTTTATGATCGAGATTCATTGCTCATTTTAGGGGACTACGTTACAACTGAAGCAGGCACTGGAGCAGTTCATACAGCCCCAGATCATGGAGTTGATGATTTTTACGCCGCTCAAAAGCATGATCTTGGGCTGCTCGATTCTGTCAACGATCATGGTGTATTCAGAGAGCATGTAGAGCTGTTTGCGGGCGAACATGTCATGAAAGTCGATGCTCACATGCTCGAAGAACTCGAGCAACGTGGCCGACTTGTGAAAAGCGAAAAATACAAGCACAGCTATCCATTTTGCTGGCGAACTAAAACACCCATCATTTATCGTGCTACTCCGCAGTGGTTCATTGGAATGGACACACACGAATTGCGCAAAGACACACTGGCTGAAATCGAAAAGGTTCAGTGGATTCCGGATTGGGGTCAGTCGCGTATCCACGGCATGATTGCTGGGCGGCCGGATTGGTGTATTTCTCGCCAACGCTATTGGGGTGTGCCACTACCTTTATTTCTGAACAAACAATCAGGAGAGCTGCATCCGGATACGGCCAATCTGATTGAAAAGGCTGCGACAAAAATCGAAGCTCAGGGGATTCAGGCATGGTTCGATTTAGATTCTGCCGAGCTTCTCGGTGATGACAGCGATACATACGAAAAAGTCACTGATGTGCTGGATGTCTGGTTCGATTCAGGCACATCCTGGATGCACGTACTACAGCAGAACGAGAATCTGACTTACCCGGCAGATATCTACCTCGAAGGGTCTGATCAGCAC
>JBLIIE010000052.1:0-30592 GCA_047634635.1 Granulosicoccus sp.
ACCTTTGACGTGAAAGAAAATCTGGCACTCTTAGCCATACAGGGGCCAGAGGCGGTGGCTATTGCCAGTGATGCACTTGACGCAAAAGGCATCAGCGGCGACGAAATAGGTTTATTAAAACGATTTTCAGCTTGGCAAATGGGTCAATGGTTTATAGCAAGGACGGGGTATACAGGTGAGGATGGGCTAGAGATAGCTATGCCTGCCTCCGCGGCTGAAGCCTTCTGGCATCAATTGCTGGATAAGGGGGTAGTGCCTGTAGGCCTTGGAGCGCGCGATACTCTTCGGTTGGAAGCTGGTATGAGTCTCTATGGTAACGACCTTGACGAGGGGCATACGCCAGCAGAATCTGGCGTTGGATGGACCGTTGATCTCTCTGATACAGATAGAGATTTTGTAGGTCGCGCAGTTATGGAAGAGCAAAAACTTTCTGGTGGTCGTTATTCGCAAATAGGCTTGACTTTGGAAGGTAGGGGAGTTCTACGCCAGGGTCAAATAATTGAGCGGAACGGTGTTGCCATGGGCTCAATTACATCGGGTACATTTAGCCCAACATTGGAAAAAACTATTGCTGTAGCAAGAGTCACTGAGATTTTTGATGGTGCCTGCGAAGTCATTATTAGAGAAAAAAAGTATGCGGCGCGTGTCATTCCTGTCCCGTTTTTGTCTAAATAGAATCCGCAGTGGAAAACGTTTACTGCAACATCCAGATTTGTGAGACCAATAAAAAATATGAATAATCCAGTTAGCGAATTTGTTTCTAGGCACATCGGCCCTCGACGTAATGATGTTGATCTTATGCTGGGCACGTTGGGCATTGAAACCTTGGAGTCGCTGATAGATCAGGTTGTACCTGCAGGGATCCGTCAAAGTGAGAAATTGGCCAATCTGGGAAGTGGGCTGTCTGAGGCAGAAGCATTATCCGAAATACGTCAGTTAGCTTCACTGAATATTGTTAATCGCTCTGCGTTGGGCCAAGGGTATTACGATTGCTTCCTGCCAAGTGTCATTCAACGCAATGTGTTTGAGAACCCCGCATGGTATACGGCATACACACCGTATCAGCCAGAGATAGCGCAAGGGCGGTTAGAGGTATTGTTTAATTTCCAAACAATGATTTGTGAACTTACTGGGTTGTCCATAGCCAACGCTTCCTTACTGGACGAAGCTACTGCAGCTGCTGAGGCGATGGCTATGGCACATAGAGTGTTGCGTGGAAAGCGCAACACTCTATTGGTGGCTAGTGATTGTCACGAGCAGACGCTTCATGTACTCAATACACGTGCTGCACCCTTAGGTATTGAAATTCGTCAAGTTTCGGCAACGCAGATGATCCCTGAACTGGGGCCCAATGGGTCTGATGTGTTTGCGATACTCTTGCAGTATCCGGGAACGTTTGGCGATGTACACGCCGCTGATGATATTACCAAGGCAGCTGCAGAGTCTGGGGCCATGAGTATTGTTGCTGCTGATTTGTTGAGCCTGACCGTGTTGTCGCCTCCAGCTGAGTGGGGTGCTGATATTGTTGTCGGTAGCGCTCAACGGTTTGGAGTGCCTATGGGTTTTGGTGGCCCTCATGCAGCCTTCATGGCAACCACTGACAAGCATAAGCGCAGTCTTCCTGGCCGGTTGGTGGGTGAGTCCATAACCGCTGATGGCACGCCTGCTTATCGTCTGGCGTTACAAACTCGCGAGCAACATATCCGTCGAGAAAAAGCGACGTCAAACATCTGTACGGCTCAAGCGCTGCTGGCTATTATTGCTACGCTGTATGCCTGTTACCACGGACCTGCCGGGTTAATCGGTATTGCTAGACGTGCACGGCGTATGGCTGATCAGCTGGCTACCAGTTGTCTGCAATACGGCTTAACAATCAATAATGTACAGTGGTTTGATACCTTGAGCATTCAGGTGGACGATAGTGAAGCGTGCGTACAGCGAGCGCTTGCCACTGGATATAATGTACGTAAAATTGATGAAAGAACTGTCGGTGTCAGTCTCGATGAGACCACCACGGCCCGTGATATTCAGGCCCTTTTGTCTGCTTTGACAGGCAGACTGCTGGCTGATTGCAAATTGGTGGAGCCCGCTGAGCGGTCGATCGATACTGATAGAGAACCTACATTCCTGTCTCAGTCATGCTTCCACGAATATCACTCGGAAACTGAAATGATGCGCTATTTGCGTAGGTTGGCAGCGAAGGATATTGCGCTGGATCAAGCCATGATTCCGTTGGGTTCATGCACAATGAAGTTGAATTCTGCAAGCGAAATGACACCATTATCCTGGCCGGAATTTGCGAGTATTCATCCGTTTGCACCGGCAGAACAAACTCGGGGTTACAAACAACTGATTACTGACCTGGAACAGATGCTTTGTGACTGTACAGGTTACGACGCCATGTCACTTCAGCCCAATGCGGGTAGTCAAGGAGAGTTCGCTGGCTTACTGGCCATCAAACGCTATCATGAGAGTCAGGGAGAGTCTCACAGAGACGTTTGTCTGATTCCAAGCTCAGCACATGGGACTAACCCTGCCAGTGCTCAGATGGCCGGCATGAAGGTTGTGGTTGTGGCTTGTGATGCAAACGGTAACGTCGATCTTTCTGATCTGGATGTAAAGCTTGAAAAGCATGCACAAAAGGTTGCTGCAATCATGATTACCTACCCATCAACTCACGGTGTTTTCGAAACTGAGGTTCGAGCTGTGTGCGAGCGAGTACATGCGGCTGGTGGTCAGGTTTATATTGACGGTGCCAATCTGAACGCGATGGTAGGAACTGCAGAGCCTGGGAGTTTTGGTGGTGATGTCTCTCATTTGAATCTACACAAGACCTTCTGTATTCCCCATGGCGGAGGTGGGCCAGGTGTAGGCCCTATAGGAGTCAAAGCACACTTAGCACCCTGGTTACCGGGGCATCACGTGGTTGGTGATGGCACAGGCGTTGTAAGCGCTGCACCCTATGGTAGCGCGTTGATATTGCCTATCACCTGGATGTATATACGCATGATGGGCACTGAAGGCTTAAGGCGTGCAACATACACTGCGATCTTAAGTGCTAACTATATTGCCAAGCGTCTGTCATCAGCCTATCCCATATTGTATCGAGGGCACACTGGCTATGTTGCTCACGAGTGCATTCTTGATACACGTGTGTTGAAAGATGAGACGGGTGTGAGCGTAGATGATATTGCCAAACGGCTAATGGATTTTGGGTTTCATGCACCCACTATGTCGTTTCCGGTATCCGGCACGCTAATGGTTGAGCCAACCGAAAGTGAGTCATTAAAAGAAATTGATCGGTTCTGCGATGCGATGTTGACGATAGCTGAAGAGGCCCGATTGATTACGGATGAGAGTAGTGCGTATACCCATGCAGATAATCCGCTAGTTAACGCGCCCCACACCATGAATGCATTAAGTGCCGATGAATGGAGTCACACCTACAGCCGTCAGACTGCAGTATTTCCTAAAGGCGTGACATCAGAGAGCAAGTACTGGCCACCTGTAAGCCGTGTTGACAATGTACATGGCGACAAAAACTTGATTTGTTCTTGTCCGCCATTGAGTAGTTATGACAGTTAGTTTCTACTTTTAAATGATGGCACGTCTCACAACGGCCGATACCCATTCACTGAATATAACTGCCACGAATATGACTAGTAAAATCAATGATACTTGCGGCCAAGCTAGTGTATTCAAGGAGCCTTGTAGTTGCAGACCAATACCACCGGCACCTACTAGCCCGAGAACAGTTGATTCGCGAATATTAATATCCCATCTGAAAACGGTAATACCAGCAAACGCGGGCATGATTTGAGGCACGATGCCAAAGCTCATGATTTGCGACTTCTTTGCACCGGTTGCAGTAATTGCCTCGACCTGATCTAAGTCTATTTCTTCAATGGCTTCATAAAGGAGCTTTGCGCAGAAACCGATGGAACGCAGTGCTATTGCAATTGTGCCTGCCAGGATTCCAGGGCCAATGATGGAGACTAACAGCAACGCCCAGATAAGTGAGTTTACTGACCGGGATGTGACAATAAACAACAAGGCTAGCGGACGTACAAAGGTAACACTGGGTGTGGTGTTTCGCGCTGCCAGAAAGGCTATGGGCACAGCAAAAATAAGGGACAGTGCAGTGCCTATGGTGGCAACGTTAAGCGTATCCCACAACGGCTTCCAAATTTTATCCATATAGGACCATCGTGGAGGCGTGGCACGCTCGTAGATATCCGCCGCAATTCGTGGTGCATCGTAGACAAAATACCATTCTGTTCGATTGGAGATATACATCCAACAAGACATGAATATGGCTACGCCCGTAAGCCAGGCGAACCAAGTGAGCATCTGCTTGCCTGTCGTGCGTCGTCGCCAAACAGCTTTTGAAACAGTATCGGTAGCCATTACTGTACCCACCCTCGAATAATACTGGAGCTGTATTCAAGAATCATCACAATGACAATAATGGTGATGATGATCGCCGCCGCGGTATCGAATTCATACCGGTCAAATGCGGTGTTCAAGGTGGCACCAATGCCGCCGGCTCCAACCAAGCCGAGTATGGCAGATTCTCTAAAATTGATATCTAGCCGATATACTGACAAGCCTATTAACCTTGGCATAACCTGGGGTTGTACTGCATAGTTGACCCATTGAGCCCAACTTGCCCCGGTGGATTTAACGGCTTCGGCCTGGGTTTTGTCCATGGCTTCAATATCCTCGGCCAAGAGTTTAGCCAGGAAGCCGATGGTTGCAAACGACAAGGTTATGAATCCTGCCAGCGGACCAAAGCCAAAAATGGCAACCATCAAAATTGCTACGATAATTTCGTGTAACGCTCTGGATGCCGCTATGATCGTCCGGCAAAACAAATAGACTGGAAGAGGTGCAAGGTTGCTTGCAGCACCGAGTGCGATCGGTATGGATATTAGTATGCCAACAACGGTTGATGTAACCGTCATGATGATGCTCTCTGTCATCCCTTCAATAAGGTCAGTTTTTCTTGTAACAAAATCAGGATTGGCGAAGGCCTTTACAAACTTCCAGCCACGTTCCATACCTTCGGCTACGCGCGACCAATTGACATCATATGAACCAACGGCGAAATACAGGTAGATAAGAGTGAAAACCAGAAGTCCATAACGTAGCCATGGGCGTTCAATGGTAGGAGGTCTTTTCCAGATTCTGTGTTGCGTATTTGACACAGCCTCAGACATTCGATGACTCCGACTCGTCAATGTCCTTGTTGGTTACAGTTTTGTCCTTGGCGGTAGCCTCCCAGTCTTCCTCGCCGTAAATTTGCGTCAGCACGTCTGAATCGAGGCTTTCAGGTGAGCCGTCGAAAACAACCATGCCTGCTTGCAAACCAACAATACGTTGCACAAACAGTTTTGCTAGAGCAACATCATGAATGTTGATAATGGCGGACAGATTACGCTCCTCACACAACTCACAGATAAGTCGCATAATTTGTCGTGATGTTTTTGGATCGAGCGATGCCGTGGGCTCGTCGACCAGCAGTAGTTCAGGGTCCTGAATGAGTGCCCGAGCGATCCCAACACGCTGTCGTTGACCACCCGACAATTCATCTGCGCGTTTATTAACCATGTGATCGAGACCTACTCGCTCAAGAAGTCGGAAAGCCTCATCAATGTCTTTTTGTGGAAACTTGCGAAACGCACTTGCCCAGAATCCGACATACCCGAGCCGACCAGAAAGTACGTTTTCCATGACAGTTAAGCGCTCTACCAGGGCATATTCCTGGAAAATCATGCCTATGCGGCGCCGTGCTTTACGCAACTTGCCACTGCCCATTTTCCGCAGTTGGGCGCCATTGAGGTTGATACTGCCGGAGGTGGGTTCGACAAGTCGGTTAATACACCGAATTAGTGTACTTTTACCAGCGCCACTGGGCCCGATTAAACCAAGAACCTGTCCATCTGGAACAGCAAGGCTGACCTTTGAAAGCGCGTCGTCGCCAGTTTTGTAGCGCTTCGACAGCTCTGTGATTTCTAGCATGCGTTAATGGCCCGGCGGTCTCTCTTATTTCAGAACATCGAGCTGACTGTATTCGCACTTAATCGCATGGCGATAAGTTGCATTATAAATTCTGAACGCAGTGGTGACCGACAACAGTGGTGAAAAATTAGAGCAGCCTCTGGCAGAGCACCAGAGGCTGTAATACTCAAACGAGATAAAGTACGTCTGAGAGGAGGGCTTTAGCTACAGCTGTAGGAGACGCCGTTTGCCTTATCAATAGTTCTGATCACATCCCAATGAGATTGGTAGGTGATTGGAAGGAATTTACCTTCTTTGGATTTTTCGAACTCTATCTTCAGCGATGTAGGAGTGCCATCATCATTGACCCATTGGTAAGTGAAGAAAGATTCTTCAATTTTCTTTTGCAAGTCAGGGTGGAGATTATGCGCTACACCAAAGCCTGTAGTAGGGAAAGTCTGAGACTTATAGATAGTGATAACCTGATCTTCCTCGATTACATCACGAGCGATCATGCGTGCTTTTACAGAGTTAGCGATAGATGCTGCGGGGTAATCTTTGTTGGCGACACCCAGAATCGAGTTGTCATGCTTACCCGAATACACCGGTGTGAAGTCAGTTTCAGCCACCATATTGAATTCAGCTTTCAGGATGGCAGAAGGTGCCTTGAAACCTGAGTTCGAAGTAGGGGATGTAAAGGCTAGGGTTTTTCCTTTAATGTCTTCAACTTTTTCGATGCCACTGCCAGGATATGTGATGATCTCCATTTCATAGCCAAAGGTATCGTCTTCGCGACCCATGATTACGAATGAACGAAAGCCTGCACAGTTGACCGCCAGTGGGTTAGAGCCAGTGTTGAATCCGGCAATGTGTAATCGACCAGAGCGCATGGCTTCGATCTGAGCAGCGTTAGATTGCACTGGGAAGAATTGTACTTTTTTGCCAGTGACAGCCTCCATGTGATCTAGGAAATCAGACCAGGCTTCTTTGTAGACAGCTGGGTCTTCTACAGGTGTGTATGCAAACACCAGTGTATTCGGATCCACCCAATCAGCAGAGTCTTCAGGAAGATCTGCAACCAGGTCTCCATCGACATCGCAGTAGCGCTTGTCCAGATCGCCGCGTGGACAGTCTGCTGCTGAAATATTCGCAGATACTAGAAGCGAGGCTGCGAACAGGCTTGCCAATGGCCACAGCGTTAATGCGGTTTTTCTTATGAACATTCAATTTTCTCCTCGGGCGTATTATCAATGGCAACGTACAGGTGATGCCATAGCCACAGTTTCTCTAGTCGTACATAAAACGTGGTGAGTTGATTCAGGCGTACTAAAACAATAGCTTACGCATCTGAAACTGTACGAAATGGTGAAACTGACTCGCTAGAATATACACAATTAGTGCGGCTAGTTGAATGTTTAATTTTTATCTGTGATTCTGAAGCCATAGGCCTTACGAATCGGAAGTGCTCAGGCTTTCGCCTCGATCAGGTTATTCGATTGAATGGGTACTACCGCCGAAAACCAGTTTCCATTGTGAAAAATGTCGGGCTTAATCCTTTCAGTGGCTCTTGTAGCGCAGCCACATCAGAGGCTGGAGCGTGAACTTCCAACAAATCCAGGCTGGCAATTTTCAATGCCTGTTCTAACAGCTCGCCAACATTTTCCAGATGTTTCAAAACACCAGCAGCGCTGGTGTAGCCTTCGCGACAATGTGCTCGCTGGCCACTAAAACTAAAACCATAAAACACAACATCACTTTCTGACTGGGTTAGCGTAACCATTTGCTCACCTAGCGCTTTGAATTCTTCCAGCTTGCCGTCCTGAACCGTGAAGTAGGGGACTAGCGTGCATACGGTATCTTCGAGTGACATAGTCTGACTCCAGCATAAAAAGAATGAGTGTACTTGAAAGTCCTCAGGATATGACTGGAACGAAAGTCCCATTGCGGGCTACCCTGAAATTGAATACCCGTGCCAAGTTCTACTGGTAATGACCGTGGCGCTGCAACACTTCAATTGAGTACCCATCTGGGTCATTGCAAAAGAAGAACCGAGCAATCAAGTGATCATCGGGCGCAAAGTCCACTATGTCTTTAGGCTCTAAATTTTGCTTAACGAAGCGGGCATGTGTGGCCTCAAGATCGTCAACAACGAACGCTACGTGTCCATAACCGTTGCCCAACTCATAAGGCTCGGACGTGCCTTTGTTCAGGGTTAACTCAATTTCCATCCCCGACGCATCGTCTCGCAGATAAACCAGTGTGAACCCTGAAAAATCCAGTCGATGGGATTCTTGCATCAAGAAGGCCATTGAGTAGAATTGGATAGAACGATCCAGATCCAGCACGCGAAACATTGCATGTATTAATTTTGCCACGCTATTCTCCAAAAAAATAATGTCATGGTGATTTTATCCATACCAGCTTGTCGCCTGATGGTCCTAATTCTATAGACAGGTATGTGTCTGGTTTGTATTCCTGTGCTATCAACTCGTACGTGATACCGATGTAACGTTAGGCCGCGATTTGATAAAACTCTATCTGTATTCCTAGTTCCGGTGTGTAAGTAACATCAGACCAGCAACGCCAAATACTGTTGCTGCTAACGCATCCACCTTTCTGCGTGAGGCGAGATAATACGCGGCGGCGCTGGGGCTTGCAAACGCAATTGCGTAACCACAGAAAATTGTTACTCCGATGCTCCAGCAGACGGCAACTACTAAAAATGCGAATTCTGGTGTCGCTGCAGCTGAAGATGTTCCGATGGCAACTGTAGCCATCCATGAAAAAACTGCTTTCGGATTCGTGAGGTGAACTAACAGACCGCGCCCAAATGCTCTGCCAATGTGACTGCTAGATGTGTCTTCAAACGTGTTTATTGATTTTTTTGACACGACGGAACGAATAGACTTGAACGAAAGCCAGAGAAGATAGAGCCCACCAGCGACTCGTAACGCTTGGGTCCATGGTGTCCAGACACTCAGCGCTGCGGCAATACCGCCTGCTGCAAGAAGCCCCCACATGAGTGAGCCACACAACACACCCAATGCAGTTGCAAGGCCGATTTTCCGGCCACTACGCATAGACGTTGTTGCAATCAATATTGTTGCGGGCCCCGGAGTGGCAGTTGCAATGATGTACGCTGCACAGGCCAACAGTAATGGTTCGTAAATATCGCTCATTGTGATCGGCCTTTACTGTTAGTGACCTTAGCCCATTCGTATTGTGGTGATCTGACTTGTTTTTGAATCACTGTTAATTTAAAACACATTTTTTAGTATTTATTACGACGCTATTTCCGTAATTTATTGATCCGCCATTGGCTCTATTATCACAGTACCTAATAATTATTTCGAGGTTTATTACGATAGAGCTTGGCTAGTGTGTTTCTAGCGGCGAGTTAAGAGAGCTGCTGTCTGAAAAATGCTGGCGCCTTAATATCCTTCAGTAGTCGTCTACTAGACCATCCGGATGCAAAAACTGGTATTGATCGAAGCGGATATCGCCCGTCCAGCACCAGAGGGAAAGTAGTGGCTCTTCAGCGGTAACCATCTCATGCCATTCCCAACTTGCGTGATGGCAAAAGGATCCTGGCTGACGCGGCGTCGGTTCTGCCTTGCCTTGTCCCCAAAGCGCTGTGCCACTTAGCACTAGATAAAGCTCTTCAGCAGCATGACGATGCCTGGGATAATGAGTGCAAGCGGGTTGAAGCAGTAGACCTAAGCGAAGTTTTTCATTCGTTGCAACCCCATTTGGTCCTATTAACTCGACAGCTGCCAGCGTACTAAGCTTAGGGTTCTCTTTGGCGATTGTCTTGGTTCGTGTCCAGGGGAGAGAGTCAGCCACTTCCTTTAGTAAGGACATCTCCGATGACGGGTGGTGAAACACCTCTTCCTCTAGATCAGGCGCAAACACAGACTTCGTGCTTATCTCATCAAGTGATTGCGCGCTTGCGTTTAGAAGAGACTCGCAGGCAGCCAGCGCTATGGCGCTGTCTAGCTCCGACATGCGCAATCCTATCTGTCTGAAAAATGGTGCAAGCCTGTTTTCGTTAGTGCTCAAACTCAGTTCTCATCACTGATCTAGGTGTTCACGACTTGGAAGTTTAGCAAAACGGTTCGAGCGGGACCATGTGTATTAGCGACGAATTGGGTAAGTTCAGATAAGTCTGTAGGTCTTAACGCGTAGAGGCGCCATTTGATCGCGATATAGGGGGCGTCATTGAATACTTTGTTAACGATAGCTGTAATTGTTACTTCATGCTCTGATAGAAAAAATTTAATTACGTTGCTTCGACTCCATGAATGAATATTTCACTGGGTATTAGCGAATTCAAAGACTACTATCTATTTTAAACGTAAAAGGAGTTAAAATTGACTGAGCAAAAATATGCTGGATTCTGGATTAGAACAGCGGCTTCATTGATAGATACTGTATTGTTTTTACTAATTATTGTTCCTGTTTTAATGCTTGTTTACGGTGCTGATTATTGGGATAACGAAACAGCATACTTAGGGGTTCTGGACGTGATTCTCCAGAACATTTTCCCTGTCGTTGCGGTTCTGGCTTTCTGGATTTACAAGTCTGCAACACCTGGGAAAATGGTAACCAAATTAATTATCGTAGATGCGGAAACGGGTGGTAAGCCGTCGACGGGTAAATTCATCATTCGATATATTGGGTACATACTGGCCTCAATTCCATTTGGGTTAGGATTGTTTTGGGTTGCGATTGATAAGCGTAAACGGGGTTGGCATGACATGCTTGCTGGCACTGTGGTGATAAGACAAGAGATTAACCCTCTGATGGAATCCGATAGCACAAAGGTAACCGTTCGTAAGTTTTAGTAGTGTTAATCTTGCATGGTGTCAATATCGGATGATGAATCTATTACAGTAATTTGTCATTCACCGTCCACCACCCACAAGGTTTGCCATTAATCTGAATGCACCTGGAACGAGTTGTTCCATTTGATGATGCAGTAGCAGTGAGGTGTGGGTATGTCTGCCGGCTCCAATTTGGGCGCTAAGTAGAGCACCGGTGTGGGCTGACTCTTCCGGGTCAGACATTGAGAGCAGTGCGTCGTAAGCTTCGTCCCATTCTGCAGCAAAGTACAATCCTCGCTCTTTATGCCAGCCCTGCCAGTCGTTCTGGTTAATCACGTTCGGTGTGTTTAATAAAAGATGATCGGGAAGCATGTGCGTAACTGATGCCGTTTCGTCAGTGACACGCCAACGTAAAGAGGGCTTGCCGATTTTTAGTCTCTTAGGTGGAATAGTATTTTCATTCCAGTCATCCCAAGGCCTGTGGTAGAGAGTAAGCATATTCCCACCATCGTGTACCCATTGGTGGATGTTAGAGATTATCGTTTGGAGCACCGGGCGAGTTCTGATGGCGAACAGGCCAATTACCAAGGTATCCAGCTGCTTAAAAACTTCCGTATCTACAAGTTGCCTGTCGCTTAAGTGCTGTACGTCAAATCCCATAGCGGTAAGTTTTTCGGCAACCTGATCGTTACCCCCGCCGACATAGCCCACTCGAACTTGCGGTATGTCAACATTCAATACACAGACATGAACGCCAGATTTGTGGATTCTCATGCGTTGTTCGATATGGGGGAAATCGAACAGGTTGACAGTTGATGCAGGCTGCAGGTCTAGTAGTACTTCCAACTCGTAAATTCCAGCTTGTGTGTTTTTTGGAACCGTAATGCGAAAACCTGTGCGCTCACTCTCACTACTCCAGCCTTCCGGCAATTTCAATGATGTGTTCGCTTTGTCTGGATATTTCTCGTTGATATCGACAATGAATTGTGCGCTGTCAGCGCCTGCGTTTACAACAACGCTACTAGGTGTTGCTCGCGCAGTTAATGTCGGCAACAATAACGGTGTGGTGTCCAGAGGCAAACATGTTGTCGATGTCTCTCCATTCACGACAACAGTAAGCTGTAAGCACGGCGCCGCTGGTTCATGAGGGAAATAGGCGACAGGGTAAGTTGATTCAGAGCTACTTTGAGCCGCTACGTGCACCTGATCATTCGTATGAGACCACCCTGTCGGTAGTTTCATTTTCCATTCGAGTGATTCAGCAGTACCGTGATTCACTTCGACATCGAGTGGCACCGTGTCGCCAGCACGAAACGTATCGTGAATAAAACTTGCGGATACGGTGGCTTTGGAAGAGAGTCTAACTGCGATAGATAATTGGGCCTCTTTGCGCTCTAATCGATGATCGATTTCGCCAAAGGCTGTAGCAGGGCATTGCGTTCTTGCCAGTCGTACAAGTTTCAGAGCTGTGCAGCATAATAGACACACTTTGTCTAAATCAGGGAATGCCATAATGGCGTGTTCAATAGCAGTGTCCGCATCCACTAACGAATCAAGGATATCTGGTGCGCTGGCATAGGTAGATAGTGACGCCAAAGATGTGGGTAGTCCTGCACATAGTGAATTATCAGCGCCATCGATGGTGCATCGAGCCAAGTGCAACGGCCAGTCTCTTTCTTCTCCTGGCGATACCCAACGACCCATGCCCTGCGATTTATGAAAGGCGCGGGATTGTTGCCCAATTTGTTCGTACGTCCAACCACTGAAATCTTCTTCACCCTTTGCATTGATTACCAATGTCGCTGGTGGTGGTGGGAGGTCATCATCGTAAGCGTCTCCCGCACCGCTCCATGCGGGCAAGTACAATTTTTTGACTTGCCAAGGTGGTAAAGACCCTTTATCAAAGGACTCATCCACAGCGGCATCGATAACCTCATGGGCTAACTGAGTCATGGCGCGATGGTGCCCGTGTTGTCCTGGTATATCTAGAAATGTTGGGCAAATAATATCTGGACGTTCTGTTCTAATGATGTGTACAAAGCGTTTCAGTGTTCGCGTGTGACCCCATTTATCAAGTGTCTCCACACCGCTTTTGGAAAACCCGAAATCGAATATTGTGTCGTCGGCGGCTTCATTTAGCCAATATAGTCGCAGCGACAGAACATCTGCTGCTCGCTCCATTTCGGCAGTCCTGATAACTCCCAAGTCGTAAACAGAGTGGGACCCCATATTGTTTTGGCCACCTTCGCCACGATTTGCACAGGCGTATGAAATGTTAATGCCATCGCGGTACGACAACGCGGCCAGCATTGCTGATGTCTCATCATCCGGGTGTGCGCCAGTGTTCATGAAAGACGTGCAACATTTAAGCGATTGCAACGTACGCCAAAGAGTAAGCGCACGAGGTGTCGTAGTTTGCCTTTCGATACGTTGAATGTCACTTAGGGACATGATGAGATCCTCATTAAGGCTGAATCGGGATTTGACAGTGCGTGTCTTTTATGTAGCCGCAATTCGAGGAACAAATAGTTCATTGATTATCAGACCTGCGCCACCGAGTGATGCAGTCATGCGGCCAAATTTGCCGCGTACCAATCTTGCTGTTACGCGGTCGGTGCGATTGGAAACTGAACCGATGGGTAACTGTACTGAATCTATTAAATGGTCCACAATTGAGTCAGGCAAAGCGCCACCGAGAATAATGCTTTGGGGGTCGAACAGGTTTTCAATAATGCCAATGGTCTGTGCTAAAGGTGCAGCAGCCTTCTCCAGCCAATCAAGCATTACATCGTTCTTATCGTTGTAGAGTTCATTGAGTTGTTTGCCATAAGTCGCATCGATACCCTGGGCCGCCAGGTGTTTGTTTAATGAATAACGACTCACATACGTTTCTAAGCAGCCATGATTCCCGCAAGCGCAACGATTTCCGTTCCGTTCCACCACCATATGGCCCAGCTCGCCTGCATTCCCGTAGGAGCCCCTTAACACTTCTCCTTTGGACATTACACCTAAACCGATACCAGTTCCGAAGTAGATATAGGCAAACGAATCAAGGCTAATTGCTGCACCACTAACATGTTCTGCGAATACCGCAGCGATGGTGTCGTGCTCAATGACTACTGGCGTGGCGAGTGCGGTTGAGAACAAGGTATGAGGGTCCGTATTTTCCCAGCCGAGCAACGTCGATTGTCCGGTTTCAGATAATCCGGCTCGTCTGATAGGTCCTGGCATGACAATCCCGGTTCCAAGCATTAAACCGGAAGATACATTGTTAGCTTGGAGGGCTGCATTATGGAGCTCCTTAACAACTTCAGCGACATTTTCAGGGCGGGCGTCTGTCAATCTGACGCGATCAGTGGCCAGCGGATTTCCCGCAAGATCGACAATGGCTGAGAACACCGCATCGGAACGTACCTCTATACCCAATGCGACAGCGGCTGAGGCTTGTATTGCGTATTGAATTGCCGGTAGGCCTCGACCACTGTTTTGCCGCCCAGCTTCAAACAGAAGTCCTTCAGTGAGCAATTCTGCGATAATGTTGCTGACCGCTTGAGTGCTGAGTTGCGTCGCCCTAGCGATTTGAGCACGGCCTGCCTCTGTTTGCTCTCGAACGCATTGTAAAACCAGCTGCCGGTTATGCAATCTTGATCGGCTCGGGTTTGACCCAGCCTGGCTGTTGAGAGTTTGATTCATCGCATGAGTTTCAATCAATTCTCTTGATAGTTCAACTTAATTGAGTTAATAATTACAGTACCCGACATATCAAGGCAACTTAGGAGAAGTAGATGCGACAGTTTCGAAAATGGGTACGTACGGCTACTGCGGCTGGGGTATTAGCGTTTGCAGCAGGCCAGGCTGAAGCGGTAGAAATCGAGTATTGGCAGTATTTTTTCCAGGCTCGTGTAGATGCCATGGGTACGCTGATCAAAAATTTCGAGGCGGCCAACCCGGATATTACAGTTAAGACGACGCATTTTCCTTATGCGGACTATAGAACTAAAGTCGCTGCTTCTATTCCTGCAGGCGAGGGACCTGATGTGGTTCAGCTCTATTATGGTTGGTTGAACGACTATGTTGAAGCTGATCTAATTCAACCACTTCCTGCTGACGTATTTGTCCCAGAAACCATAGAGAAGGAATTTTTCCCAATGGTTAGCGCGATGGAACGCGATGGCAGCTACATGGCACTACCCACTGCTGTGCGTTCTCTGGCATTGTTCTATAACAAGCGTTTGTTCGACGAGGCGGGTATTGAGTCACCACCCGCCACACTCAACGAACTGGTTGAAGTAGCGAAAAAATTGACCAAGAGAGATGCAGCTGGAAATCTGACCTCTGTAGGTATCACAACCGGTATGACTGCTCAGGATCACCACTGGCTAAGAGAGGTACTGATTAGACAGTTTGGTGGTGAGCCGTACTTGGACGATTATCAAACAGCTAATTTCGCTGATCAGGCAAGTCAGGATGCGTTTGCGTTTTATGACGCTCTTCGAAGTGTGCACGGGGTTACGCAATCCGGATTTATGGATGAGCCTCAGGCGGCCTTTAAGGCGGGGCGTGCGGGTATGCATATCGATGGTTCATTTCGCATTGGTGCGCTCGATAAGACACGCGGACTTAAGTATGGCGTAGCTGAGTTACCGGCAGGCCCTACAGGTGTGAAGTCTAACTATTCATCGTATTGGGTTAATGGCATTACGTCCAAAGCTAAAGGTGAGCAGTACGATGCTGCCGTGAAATTCATGCAATACGTCACCTCAGATGAAGCGATGCAGATATGGTTGGATACGGTTGGTGAATTGCCTGCTAAGCCTTCGGCTGCACTTACTGAAGAAAACAGTGCCAATCCAGTATTCGGACCGTTCATTAAAGGGTTGGATTACGCTCACACAACCAAGTTTGCTAACGAGAGTGCACAACGTCAGGTTCTGGTAGATACGCTTAGCCGTATTGAATTAGAGAACCAATCTGTACTGGATGCAGCTACTCAAGCTGCAGTCGATGAGCAGAAAATTCTGGATGAGTATTACCAATAGAGTTCATTGAAGGCAACGACAACTGAATACTGACTGTGTTTAAAAATCTGACCATTGCTCAGAAGCAGATCGTTTGGGCATGGGCCTTTCTGGCCCTGCCCGTTGTCTTCTATGTTGTCATCCGTTTTTACCCTACTGGCAATGCGATACTGCTGGCGTTCCAGGATTGGAACTTATTAGGTGCTCGCACCTGGGCGGGGCTAGACAATTTTAAAAAGCTTGTTGCCGATCCTGTGTTCTGGATTGTTTTCAAAAACACCTTTGTCTATCTGCTTATAGGAACACCCTTGAGTCTGTTGCTGGCATTTCTGGTGGCCTATCACCTTGATCGCGTTAGATTCATGCACAGCTTTATAAGAGCCCTGTATTTTTTACCCTTCCTGACCAGTGCGGTCGCCATGGCTTGGGTGTGGAGATGGTTTTATCAACCCGTACCCATTGGGTTGTTCAATAATTTTCTGGCAAGTCTTGGCATTGCCCAGATATCGTTTCTGAATTCTACATCTAATGCTTTGCCGTCCATATTGGCACCGGCTATATGGGCAGGTCTTGGGTTTCAAATCATTATATTCATGGCAGGCTTGCGCTCAATACCGCAAACCTATTACGAAGCCGCACGCATTGACGGAGTATCGAGCTGGACGGTGTTAACGGAAATCACCATCCCATTACTCAAACCTACCATCGTGTTTCTGGTGGTTTTTTCCTCTATCGGATTTTTGAGGATATTTGATCATGTGTTCAATATGACGACCAATAATCCAGGTGGTCCATTGAACTCCACCAAACCCATGGTTTTGATGATCTACGATACAGCTTTCAATGGTTACGACATGGGCTATGCTGCAGCTCAAACGGTTGTGCTTTTTACGGTGTTGTTGCTAGTGAGTTTGCTGCAGTTGTTCCTGATGAGGAATCGCTGATATGGCTGCTAGTGCAAATGATATGAGCATAAAGGCCAGCACTGATGCACTCATGAAAGTGCAGCGGCCGCCGGTAAAGCGAAGTTACGCTCAGTATATTCGCTGGCTAATACTGTTTGTAGGCGGCGTCATCATGATTATGCCCATTGCATATATGCTCTCGGCATCGTTCAAGTATCCGTTTGAGATTTATAATCTGAATCTCATACCAGAAGAACCCACCATCGAAAATTACACCTACGTGCTCGAAGACGGCAGGTTCTATCAATGGTTCATCAATTCCATGGTTATCGCCACTCTCACCACGATCTCAAACGTCCTATTTGATAGTCTTGTGGGTTATACCCTGTGCAAGTATCGCTTCCCGGGACGGATATTTGTCTTCATCGCCATTCTATCCACGTTAATGATTCCAACAGAGATGCTCATCATTCCCTGGTACTTGATGAGTAAGTCGTTCGGTTGGCTCGACTCCTATTGGGGCATTATGTTTCCGGGGCTCATGACAGCGTTTGGCACATTTCTTATGAAGCAATTCTTTGAAACAGTTCCCGATGACTTTATTGAAGCAGCAAGAATAGACGGGCTCAACGAATTACAAATTTGGTGGACTGTGGCCATGCCATTAGTCAAACCTGCTTTGGCTGCCTTGGCTATTTTCGTTTTCCTGGGAAACTGGACAGCCTTCATCTGGCCTTTGATTGTTACCAACGATCCGCTACTTTATACACTCCCTGTGGGGCTGACGACCTTCAGCGTAGAGCAGCAGGTGGAATGGGAACTGATCATGACAGGCGCTGCTCTGGCGACTATTCCGACATTGATAGTGTTTCTTGTTTTCCAGCGTTACATCATTCGAGGAGTCGTTATGGCAGGGTTAAAAGGCTAATTCCGTGACAACCGATACCAGTATATTCCCGGATCCGATCTACAAAAAAACGGTACTGTCACCGCTCTTTGAGGGGGCGCTTGTGCATTTTGTAAATCCTGTCAGATCTATTAATCAGGCGCATCTGGTGATGCTGCACGAGACAGGTATTCTGGACAATCCATCAGTTAAGGAGTTGGCATTGGCCTTATCTGATATTGATGAAAGGCTTGATCTTGCATCACTGGAGTACACCGGTGAGCATGAGGATTACTTCTTTCTTGTTGAGGCAGAACTCCGACAAAGAGTGGGTGCAGACAAAGCCGGTATGTTGCACACCGCAAGATCAAGAAATGACATGGATCACACCGTGTTCAAAATGGTGTTGAAACAAAAGTCTTCACAGTTGATCGCTAATGCGCTGGCTCTTTGCGAGTCAATGTTGAAAAAAGCCAAAACTGAACGGGACACCATCATTGTTGCGTATACCCATGGACAACCGGCTCAACCTACTACCTATGGTCACTATCTATGCGCAGCGGCGGAAGTACTACAGCGAGATATTGATCGGCTACAGGCTGCGTATGAGAACCTTGATCATTGTCCTATGGGTGCAGCCGCGATTACAACGAGTGGCTTTCCAATTGACAGAGAACAGATGGCAGAGCTCCTCGGGTTCTCAGCTCCATTACGTAATTCGTATGGTTGTATTGCTTCGGTGGATTACATAACGGGTTGGTACTCGGCGGTGAAGCTATTGTTCTTGCACCTTGGGCGTGTGATTCAAGATATGCAGTTTTGGTCAGCGTTTGAAGTAGGGCAGCTGTATGTACCCAATAGCCTGGTACAAATTAGTTCCATCATGCCGCAGAAAAGGAATCCAGTGCCTATCGAGCATTTACGACATCTGGCATCAGTGACTTGTGGTCGATGTGACACCATAGTAAACACTATGCATAACACACCCTTTACTGACATGAATGACAGCGAAGGTGAAGTGCAGCAGACTGGCTATGCTGTTTACGATTCAGGCATCAGAGTTTTAGAGCTTCTAAGCGCTCTAATCAAGCAATGCAGTATTGATGGCGAGCGTGTTGCAGATACCAGTAATAAGGCCTGTATCACGATTACCGAGCTTGCTGACACACTGGTACGTGAGGAGTCACTGTCTTTTCGACAGGCACATGAAATCGCAGCACAGACTGCCAAGGCCGTTATCGCCAAAGGTCAGTCGCTAGCGGAAGGCTTTGAATTGTTCGGAATTGCATTTCGCTCTCAACAGGATCGAGACTGCGCTTTATCGGAGGCGGAATATAAAACAGTGGTTAGTGCTGAGCATTTTGTCCGTGTTCGTGATCGTGTCGGTGGGCCTTCGCCTCAGGCAGTCGATGATGCGCTAACGCATTATCAACGTCTTTTTGAAGCTCAAACTACATTAGCTCAGACATATATCAACACTCAGCTGCTGGCTGACAACAAACTTGCAGATGCATTTCTGCAACTAAAAGGATTATAGATTGTGGCAAATGTCGTTCTCCGTAATCTGGTTAAGTTCTTCGGTAAAACACAGGTTTTACATGGTATTGATCTGGAAGTTGACGATGGCGAGTTCATTGTTTTGGTGGGGCCATCAGGTTGTGGTAAATCGACAACCTTGCGAATTGTAGCCGGACTGGAAGATGCAACGTCAGGTGAGGTTGAAATAGGCAATAGGGTCGTTAATAACCTTGAACCTAAGGAGCGTGACATTGCAATGGTTTTTCAGAACTATGCGATATACCCGCATATGTCTGTTCGCAAAAATATTGGATTTGGTCTGCGTACCAGCAAAATGAGTAAACCTGACAAGGTTGATCGCGTTAACTATGTTGCCGACCTTCTTAGCATGACTGATTTGCTGGACAGGAAGCCTGATCAGCTCTCCGGTGGGCAGCGGCAACGTGTAGCGATTGGACGAGCCATGGTGCGAGACCCTGCTGTATTCCTTTTTGATGAGCCCTTATCTAATCTTGATGCGCAGCTACGTACTCAAATGCGCTTGGAAATCAAGAAACTCCATCAGCGTCTTGGAAGTACCATTATCTTTGTGACGCACGATCAGGTTGAAGCAATGACTATGGCAGATCGAATTGTGATTATGAAAGACGGCTATATCCAGCAAATCGGCTCACCACAAGATGTATTTCATCAGCCTGCAAACTTATTCGTTGCGCAATTCATTGGCGCACCTGCCATGAATATGTTGAAAGGCACCTGTCTAGGCAATCAGATTGTTCTGGAAGATGATACGCGTGTGGAGTTGCCCGGCCATCAACTTGTTGATGATATGGCTGTGGTACTGGGTGTCAGATCTGATGATCTTGTTGTTGGAGCTGACGACCCTTTGCTGAGCGGAGATGTCAGCATGCTCGAACCATTAGGTTCAGAGACATTGGTGTACTTAACGGTCAACGGAAACGAAGTCATTGCCAAAGCATCTGGCCGTACGCCGCCAGCCATAGGCGAAAGAGTCGTATTGGGTGCTCCTAGAGAGAACATGCATTTGTTTGATGCAGCCACTGGGCTACGATTAAGCTAGTGGAGGAACGTAGAAACAATAGTCGTGGTGTGCTGTGTGTTGGGCGGGTGTATTGCGACATCATCTTTACCGGGATTGATCATCTCCCTAAATTAGGTGAGGAAAAATTTGCCTCAAATGTGTCTCTTCATGCTGGTGGTGGTGCCTATATCACCGCAGCTTACCTTGCATCGCTGGGTCGTCCAGTATCTTTGCTAGCAACTCTGCCTTCTGGTCCGTTTGCAGGTTTTATTCGTGATGAGCTGGTGCAAAGTGGTATCAATATAGATCATTGCGTGGAATCGGAATGTCAGGAAGGGCCACAGTTAACCGTTGCTCTCTCAATGCAGAATGATAGGGCATTTATTACTAAACGCAGTAGTTTTGCATTACCTAGTAAGGTGATTAATTGGCAAAATTATCCTACTGTTTCGCATTTACATATCGGTGAGCTTACGACGTTGGCAGAGTATCCGAAACTGGTCGAAGATGCGCACAGAGCAGGAGTGACTGTGTCGCTGGATTGCAGTTGGGACGATGAAGTATTCGCACGTAAAGATCTGGATTCATTACTCAGCGACGTGGATATATTTCTACCAAACGAGGTTGAATATGAGCAACTGGCCAAGCTTGGTTTTCGTGGTGAAAATACTCGACTATGCGTAGTTAAAATGGGAGCGTCGGGTGCGAGAGTTATCCAGGATGGAGAAGTTTTGACTCGTATGGCAAAGCCTGTGGATGTGGTGGACACCACTGGAGCTGGGGACGCTTTCAATTCCGGGTTTATCAACGGGTGGCTTAACGGTATAAATCTGGAAGGTTGTCTCGAGCTTGGCAATGAGTGTGGTGCTCGAGCTGTCACAGTGATTGGCGGATTTAACGTACCTGATAACCCCCAAAGCCAAAGTGGGAGCCATAAAGGGGGCAGCCATAAAGAGCCATAAAGGGGACATAAAGGGGACGGAGGAATTTAATTTCAAGCGATAAGCGGGCACTTGCATTTAAATGAACAATAGTTCCATTACCGTTTTTTTTAAATATGAAGAGTATTCAGAAACCACCTTGGCGTCACCCAGGCCGTAGCAATTGGGTATCTACGAAATATTGTTCAAAAGCGAGGGTTTCCAGTATTTACAAGTTTAACTGGCTGATTAAACTGTTTTTCAAGTAGGAAAAGCTGGATATGATTTTTCTTAGATCGTACCGTCCAATGAATCCTCAAGTTCTGCAAGTTTTTGTCCGCCTGCCATCATATTCTGAAGTTCTTCAGGTGTTATCTCGTTTTTTACAGCAGTACCCAGTGTCTTCCCGTGATTCAAAACGGTAAATCGATCACCGACAGCCAGAGCGTGACGAATATTATGGGAGATAAATACAACCGCAACACCCGCCTTTCTAACCTTGTTAATCGTAGCTAATACGTTGGACGTCTGGCGTACACCAAGGGCTGATGTGGGCTCATCTAGAATTAGGACCTTGGCTCCAAAGTATACGGCTCGTGCTATGGCTATCGTTTGACGCTCCCCACCGGACAGCGTTCCAACAGCTTGTTCTGGGCTACGTAAATCGATACCCATTTTGGCCATTTCCGACACGGTGAGTTCGTTTGCTTTTTCCAGATCGAAAACATTTAATCCGAGCCATCGTTTTTGAGGCTCGTGTCCCATGAAAAAATTTCGAGCAACAGACATTAACGGAATCATACCCAGGTCTTGATAGACTGTGGCAATACCGTGTTTAATCGCGTCATTGGGAGAGTTGAATCGAATTTGTTTACCTTCGAAATACAAGGAACCTTCAGTTTGTGAATGCACCCCTGACATGACTTTGATGAAGGTAGACTTGCCAGCGCCGTTATCTCCCAACAGACAATGACATTCACCTGCTTTTAAGTCGAAGGAGACGCCATCGAGTGCGATGACGGATCCGAAGTGTTTCTTGATGTTTTCCAGTCGCATGATCGGTTCTGACATGACTAGTCTCCAGCTCCGATTACCTTGCGGCGGATGTAGGTATTGGTAATGACGGCAACCAATAACAATCCTCCCAGAAAGACTCTGAAGAGTGATGATTCAGCACCTGAGAAAAACAATCCTTGTTGAACTACGCCGAACATGACAGCGCCCAAACCGGCCCCAATAACAGAGCCATAGCCGCCCGTTAATAAAGCACCTCCAATAACAACACATATGATGGCTTCAAACTCTTTTAATAGCCCTCTATCTGCGCCAGCTGAACCAAACTCAGTCACCTGGCACATGGCAAATACACATGCGCAAAACGCACTGAACATGAACATAAGAATTTTGACTCTGTTTACCGGAATACCTGCATATTGTGCTGCGTGTTTGTCTCCACCTGCAGCAAATATCCAGTTTCCAAAACGAGTTTTGGTCAATATGAAATGTCCAACAATGACTAAACCAATAGCCCAAAGTATTAAATTAGGCACGCCACTGACAACTGGCTGACCTTTAAACGCACCACGTGAGAATGTCTCAATCCAGCCGTTGTCACCCATCCATCGGAACAATCCTGTGAGTACCTCACCACCAAAAAAGGGAGCAAGCCAATCCTGCTCTACGTGGGGTCTCATACCGCTTAGAATAGTCTTGCTGGTAGTGGTAACCGACATGAAAATAGTGAGCCCTCGCAGAATATAGAGGAAGGCAAGCGTGACGATAAAACTGGGTAAGCCTGTTTTTATAACAAGAAAACCGTTAACGGCCCCTAGGGATATGGACAACACAAACGCAATACAAATAGAAAGCCAGACTGGTAGTCCAAAGTGAATAGTACCGATAGCCAGAACCATTCCTGAAAATCCGATCATTGAACCGACAGATAAGTCGAATTCACCAGCGATCATTAATAAACAGGCACCTACCGCAATGATTGCAAATTGAGCGGATACAACTGACCAGTTGCGAATTCCATCAGGATTGAACATGCCGTTATCGCTGGCAATTAGCATGAAAAATATCAACACCAATACAACGCCACAAATTGCTCCCATCTCTGGGCGCATGAGTAGACGTTGAAAACCAGTGAGTTCTTTAACGCGTGTGTCAACCATAATGAGATCCTGAGAAATGCGGCGAAGCTAGCTCCGCCGCTAAATTAAAGACAGCGGATTACTATCGGAATTTTCCAGCCAGTGACTCAACCAAACCAATATTGTCTTTGGTAGTAAACCCAGGGCCAGAGTTAATGTGGTGAGGAATCCTTACACCATAGCGAATGTAGTTGGTGAGTAGATTTGCCGCCAAGTACCCCTGAAAGAATTGCTGCTGATCAATTGACCACTGAAGTACACCTGATTTCAACCCTGCGATCATTTCGTCGGATAGCTCGAATGATCCATAGTAGATTTCTCCTTGAAGACCGAGTTCTTCTAGGGCTTGCAAAGTCGGGTTGCCACCATTTGGCCCAAGAGTAAGGATGGACTCTACATCGGGGTGAGCTTTCATATAGGCAAACACTCGATTCTTGGCCTCAACCGGATCACCACCAATATCCACCATACGATCACCCAGCTCAACACCAAGCCCTGCAGCATAGCCTGCACAACGATCCGTTAATGGGATGTTGCCAATCTGATGGTTAAAGCAGACAAAATCGGTAATGCCGTCAGCCTTTGCTCGCTGCCCACCGAGTTTTCCAGCGTCGAACTCTGGCTGGCCGATGTGCATGAGGGCGCCCATGGATTCAGATTGTTCCTGTGTTCCAGAATTTACGGTAATCACGGGCATGTTAGTGTCCACAGCACTAGTAATCGCGTCGCGCAGAGCGTCATAGTCACCGATTGTGACAATCATTCCGTCGTAGTCCGCTGCTGCTGCTTGCTCTACGATTCGAGCCATGTCAGCAGAATCACCTGTCGGTGGATTGCGTACGTCAATGGTAATACCCATTTCGGACTCGGCTTGCTTCAGCGTATTTTTAATGGTGTTCCACCAAAAATCTTCATCTCCTGAATGATAGATAAACACCAGCTTTTCACCTTCTGCCCAAACTGGATTAACTAGCGCTCCGATTGTGGTGATTGCCGCTAGTGCTAAACCTTTTAGATACGGTTTCATAGTTGATACTCCTCTCAAATTGACGTTATCCCTCGTTTACCGCCGAGGGTATGCGGTTGTTAAAAATGTGAATTCAATAACACGGTTTTACTGATTGACCGGTGTCTCTTGATTCTGCACATGCCAGAGCAATTGCCAAGGCGGCTTTACCATCATCGGCAGACGGGTACATTGGGCGACCTTCGCTCAATGCAGACTGAAATTCGTCTAACGCATTAAAAAATGAGGCGTCGTAGCGCTCCAGAAAGAAATGTTTTAGCGGATCTTTAGCATCGGTCTGATCTATCCCGGAATACACTAAATTGCTGTCACGGTGATTACTCGTTTGGATCATTCCGGCCTCGCCGAATGCCTCCACTCGCTGATCAAACCCGTAGCTGCACCGTCTGCAATTATTGATATGAACCAAACAGCCGGATGGCATTTTAAGTATTGTCATGGTCGTATCAGAATCGCCTAACGCACCGATAGCTGGATCGATCATGCAACTTCCTGCTGCGAACACTTCGACGGGGCGTTCACCACTAATCCAGCACATCAAATCGATATCATGAATTGTTGCGTCTACGAAGTACCCCCCACACGCTTTTGAATAGCTAAGGGGAGGCGGACTCGGCTCTCTGCTTGTGCTCAGTAAAAAATTTAACTGTCCTAGTGAGCCAGAGCTTATTTTTTCCTGTAATGCTGTGATATCTGGATCGAAACGACGATTGAAACCCAGCATAAATGGCACAGGGTGCCTGTCTAATACATCTAGGCACTGGTCTACTCGTTCAAGCGACGCTTCTAGGGGTTTTTCACAATAAATAGGGAGGCCGGCATGGGCGGCAGCTTCTATGTATTCCAGATGCGTGTTTGTAGGAGTGGCTATGACTACAGCAGCTACATTTGCGTTTCCCAGTACATCGTCAAGATTCGCACTCGCAGTACCTCCGTGTACGCTTGCCGCTTTTTTCGCTGAGCCGAGGTTCGGATTAAAGATCGCCTCCAGCTTGAGTTTGGGGTGAGAATTTATTTTGGGGCCATACACATCAGCCATGCGACCACTTCCCAGAAGCGCAATGCCTAACATTGGAAATATCCGTAGCTGGACAGCATTACCGATTGTCCTCAAGTACCATTGCTGCGCCCTTCTCGCCGATCATAATCGTTGCTGCGTTGGTATTGCCTGTAACAATACGCGGCATGATGGAGGCGTCTATTACTCGCAACCTGGCAACTCCGTGTACTCGTAAGCGTGAATCCACGACCGAACAGACATCGTTGCCCATACTGCAAGTGCCTACTGGGTGAAGCAGTGACAATCCTGATGTGCGGCAATACTCAAGCAAGGCTTCGTCGCTTTTAACGTCCTTTCCTGGCGTTAGTTCATGCATAACGCAAGACGCCATGGGTTCCGTTTGGGCGATTTTTCTACCAAATTTGAGTCCAGCTAGTGCAGCCTGCCTATCTTTTTCGATGGAGAATAAATTGAACAGAATTTCTGGCGCCGACTCAGGGTTTCCAGATTTTATTCGCACATGCCCACGAGAGTTCGGACGCATGTGTTCAGCAAGAATTGTGAAGCCTGAGAATGGATGTGGTTTTAGTTCTTCATTGGTGCACCAGGCCATAAATGTGACCATCATGTCGGGACGAGTGATTTCTGGCCCACTGCAGATAAACGTATTGGAGTAGTTACCATTGTCGGAAAAGGGACCGTTGCGAAACAACAAATAACGCAGTAGCTGAAGACCGCCTTTTATTGGATTATTATAAAGGTCGTTAACAGTCGATTTGACAGTGGACCTATATTCGGCTCCAATTCCAAAATGATCTTGCAAGTTTTCACCTACGCCTGGTAGGTCGAGTTGCACTTTAATACCGTGTTTCTGCAGCAATGCCCCGGGCCCTATTCCAGATAGCTGGAGTAGTTGTGGTGAATTGAATGTCCCACCACACAGGATAACTTCACAACGAGATGATGCCTCATGGTGTCCGGCACGATCAGTCCATTGAACACCAATTGCACGCTCGTCCTTACAAAGTATCCGTTTAACAAGGGCATGAAGTTTAAGGTCAATGTTGTCTCGAGCTGGTCCACGAAGGTATGCACTAGCGGTGCTCCAGCGTCGGCCTTTCCGGGTTGTCGTTTGGACGTATCCGGTACCCATTTGGTGCTCACCATTAAAGTCGTTATTGCGAGGTACACCAAGGGCTTCGGACGCTTCATGAAATGCTTCGCCCAGTGCGTGTTTAGTGCGAATGTCAGAGACTGAAACTGGCCCACCACTGCCGTGAAATTGGTTAGGTCCACGTTCCTGATCTTCGCTGGACTTGAAGTAGGGCAGTACATCATTCCAGCCCCAACCGTCGCAACCAGCATCACGCCAACCATTGAAATCCTCTGGTTGCCCCCGCATATAAATCATGCCGTTGATGGCGCCGGTTCCACCTAGTACTTTTCCTCTAGGTTGAAACAACGACCTGCTATTCAGATAAGGCTCTGGTTCGCTCTGATAGCACCAATTGACTGCTGGATTAGCGTATAGCTTTGAGTATCCCAGTGGAATATGAATCCACGGACTGCTATCACGGCCGCCAGCTTCGAGCAACAAAACGGAATGTCCAGCCTCAGCTAGACGTCCTGCTACGGCACAGCCTGCAGTCCCTGCGCCGACAACGATGAAGTCATATTCTGAATTAATCATCGGAATACCATGTGGGGGTGGTTGTTTTCCATCTGCCTGTGCGATTTGCCACAATCTCACGGATGTGAAGGCGAAAAATACGGCAAGAATGTCAGATTTGGACAAAATCGTGATTACGCTAATGGGTTAATCAGGATAACCATGGTGCTTGCAGAGTCAATTAGAGACAAAATAAGAAATGACCCGCGAGGAATTGCTGCGTGTTCTGGATTTTATGGGCTTGTCCCGAGCCATCATGGAAAAGCGCACCAGCCTGTCTGCTGTAGATCCACGCTGGAATATCATTGCGTATTCGATGCGGCGCCATCTGGAAGGCAAATCGATGACTACGACAACTATGGCATTAGCCGCTGAGGTGCCCTACGGGACAGCATTACGGCGTATTTCTGAGTTAATTGAGGAAGGGTTGATTATCAAAAGAGTTCGATCCAAAACAGGAAAGTCCTACTCTTTGCATCCATCTCGAGAATTAATCAAAGAATTTGAATCCTGCGCCCTGCAGCTCAAAGCGCTTATGGGCAAGACCTTTGGGTTCGATATGCGGGATGGTGCACAGGAGGATTTCTATTTTGGCGGACATTACATGGCCTCGCGAATCCTTTCCTACCCGAATGCGATGCGAGCAGGTGTTGGATCTGCAAGGACGCTGAGAATATTAAGTCCCATCGATCCAACCTTTAAGACACTAAGTAATTTTTCATCCAATCTTGATGAACTCTGTGGCGCTCGAATTGAGATTGTTAACCTGCCGTTGGATAATTTGCATGAGGAGCTCATGGCTAATTCTGCGAGAAAGACTTCTCGATACGATATCGTCGCTGTTGATCTCCCCTGGATTGGTCAACTCGCTCACGAAAAAGTGATTGAGCCGCTGACTCAGCGTATTAAGGAACATCGTTACAGTTCACTCGACTTTCATCCGACTGCGTGGCTGGGGTCGTCGTATCTGGGAAGGCAGTACGGTTTACCCATCCAACCAACCGCTGAAATGTTATTCTGTAGGTCAGATTTGTTGTCGGAAGCTGGGCTAGGAATTCCACGCACAACAGAGGAAGTTGCGTTTGCTGCACGTACGCTGCATCGATCGGAATTTGGTTTTGCCGGTATCGTGATGAATTATGGTCGAGGAACCCCAGTTGCCCACACGTTTATTCAGACACTGGCAGACTTTGGTCAACCTGTAATTAATCTCAGTAATATAGGTGAAGACTTCGATCTCACGGATATTAAAGGTGACAACTTCAGACCCATGATCGACACTCCGGCTGGTCGTGATACTGCTGAGTATTTGAGGGAGCTGTTGGGTTTTGCCCATGCAGATAGTCTTCGGTGCAATTGGGACAAACGCATTAGCCTTTTTGCGAAAGGGCACGCTGCCATGACTTATGGCTGGAGCATTCGTGCCGCTGCTATTGAGCTGGATGAATTATCGCCAGCGCATGGAAAAGTACAGTATGTCGGACATCCTCATGCGCCAGGAAAACGACCGGTTTCACCGATAGGTGGCTTTTCTTTCGCTATTCCTACAGGGTTGCCGGAAACCCGACAGAAGGCTGCATGGAAGGTGATGGAGTACTTGACTCGGCCAGAGATGATGAAGTGGTATGTGCAAAATGGAAACCTTACCAGTCCGCGATTTTCAACCAGTGCCGATCCTGAAGTACTGGCCAGGAGCTCGGTGATTGGGGAGGTGGATGCAATGGAACGGCGAGGCGAATTGAAAATCTGGCCACGGCCACCTGTGCCCGAATTTAGCGACATACTAACTGTGCTTGGTGTTGAAATTCATGAGATGTTGAAAGGCACAAGCAGCATAGGCCATGCGCTTAGTCGTGCCCAGTCACGTGTTGATAGCATCATGCGTGCAAATGGGCGCTATTAGCAGTTTCCCGGTTTTTATAGCGCTTGTGCTTGTTGTTTAACAGGGATGGATAGTGAGATATGTCCAAAATGGACTAATGCAATCTCGTTTTATTTCAATAATGACTACAGACTATAACTTGTTTGTATCAGGCAGGAAAGAATGGCTGCTTAGGTGGGTACACAGCCATGTACGAGAATGCAATGACTTCTTGCAATCGCCTCCTATGGGGCGACACATTGAATTCCAATAGAATGTAAACAACGGTTGAAATGAAGAAAACAACAGTCGGCATCGGTCTTATTGGTACTGGTTTCATGGGGCGGTGCCATGCGAATGCCTATCGCTCTGTGGGTGGCCTGTTTGATTTACCTCTCGTACCTATTCCAGTGATACTCGGTGATGCTAGTTATGAGCTAGCCAGGAAAGGGGCGGACGTACTCGGCTTTCTTCACTTTACGGCGGATTGGCGAGCTGTCGTAAACCACCCAGAGGTTGCGATTGTATCGATTACCGCACCCAACGCATGGCACGAAGTGATGGCCCTTGAAGCCATAGCAGCCGGGAAAACCGTCTATTGTGAAAAGCCTCTTTCGGTAACTGCAGCTTCAGCACTCAAGATGACTGAGGCGGCGGAAAAGGCGAAGTCTGTGACCATGGTTGGTTTTAATTTCCTTAGGAACCCGATGATCGCAACTGCGCGTCAAATGATTGCTGCTGGGGAGATAGGTGAGGTCACAGGTTTTCGCGCACGCCATGCTGAGAACTATATGGCGAATTCAGACGTTGCCCACTCTTTTCGCACAGACCTTTCGGGTGGAGGTGCACTGGCGGATATCGGAAGCCATGTCATATCGATGATGCGATTTCTTGTGGGTCCGATAGTGGAAGTTAGTGCAACAAGTAAAACTATTCATGCATCAAGGCCTGTTACGCCTGGATCTGCAGAACGTAAACCTGTTGAAGTTGATGACATGACTCATGCGCTTGTGAAAATGTCTAACGGTGCCGTTGGTAGTCTGGAGGCCAATTGGGCGGCAACCGCTCGAACCATGGATCTATCCTTTGAGATTACAGGAACTCATGGTGCTATCGCGTTCACTCAGGAGCGAATGAACGAACTGCAATATTATGGTGTGAATACGTCTGAGCGTGCAGGTTACCAACGTATTGAATCCGGACCACAGCATCCGCCTTACGCCCAGTTTTGCCCAGCTCCTGGACATCACCTTGGGTTTAATGATTTGAAAATCATAGAAGTTGCCGAGTTGATAGAGGCACACGCTCGAAAAGAACCAGGTTTCCCTGATTTTCGCGAGGCTTATGAAGTGCAGAGGGTCGTAGAGGCTATGCTTCAATCGCATCAGACTCGACAGTGGGTTGCTTTGTAAGATATGGGAGTGGAGGTAATAAAATTTCGTGAGTTTTTGATTTGGTAGATAGTGGGAGTCATTCACACGTATGGTCATCACAGGGTAGAAAATTCGCCGCAGGGCGGCAAAATCTCGAGTACACAATTCAAAAAATAATTCCTATTCACACCAAATCCGAATCAAGTGCCGGCTTTGATCAATTGCGTTAGCGCCGGTAATATCGCCTGAATCCTTAAATTCTTTCCGAGCATGAACATTCGTCCAGTTATTCACTAACTGGAAATCACCTGCTTTTAGCGTCATTGTAAAACGAGGTTGTTTTTCAATAATTGACTTTAAAAGTCGCAATGCAGCCTCTACATGCTTATCCAAGTCT
>JBLIIE010000053.1:0-30132 GCA_047634635.1 Granulosicoccus sp.
TATCCATCCTCCTCATAGGGCTGACGAGGCTTGATGGCTTGAACTACTTTTCGTCAACCTCGACCTCAGCGGGTACTGCAAATGGGATCACCGACGGTGCGAACGCACCGAGGTTGCTCTGAAAGGGACGCATTGACTCCGAATTCGCAGCGTCTGCCCAGAGCGTCCATGAGATGGCAAAAGCGCGCCCGCAGAAAGCAATAAACTCAGTAAATTGCATTGCTCGGGTGATGTTGCCGCCGCCTCTTGCATGTTTTTAGCACATGGTATGAACGACTTTCAACAAACTAATAGGAACGTATGCGCACCACATTGATTAAGATCGGACAAGAATCCTCTGCTCCCCGCTAGTCTGTTCGTCTCCAACTTTGATATTGCAGGTGTGCTCGCAATTCAATCCTGAAGACATTCACAGCACGCCAGCATAGAAAGGACAGCTTCTTCAGGACATTGTTCTGTTGTTGGGGTTATCCGGCCAACAGTGTGTGGATCAAGCAAACAACGAGGATGAGTGTTCGCAAGGTGTTTATTTCTATCGCATTGGTTCTGATAGTTGGGTTGTTCAGTCTATACGGGGGGCGGCACTTGGATCACAGGCAAGATTTGGATGAGATGAACAGGCTGATTGCCACGCAGCTGGTGTCTCCCTCTGTCTTCAGTACGACCATGGTGCAAGATCTTCCCGAAGCGGCTCGTCGTTTTTTCACCTACGCGATTATTGAGGGAACACCGCTATACTCGGTGGCTGATATTGCGATGGAAGGTCAGTTTAGCCTTAGCACAAAATAAAAACCTAACTACCTCGACATGACTGCTCGGCAGGTACATACCGCGCCTGAAGGCTTTGTCTGGAAGACACAGGCTAAAAAAGGACTCATGCAAATGTTAGGGTTGGACATCGCCAGTTGGACGCGTTTTTGGATGGCAGGCCTTTGTGCCTGTAGCACGAATAGGCAGCAATGTTGATCATACCCGATGCGTTTGGACGCTACGTGGCAGAGGCCACCTTCTGGACGCCAGCTGCGTTGTTACCGCGCTCGGGTGTGGCATGGGAAGCCGTCGTTGAGAATACCGCACGCGTCGCTGTTCGATACAAGGAAATCGAACAATCGGTGGATATCAACGTCTCTTCAACCGGCCAACTCACGCAGGTAAACTTTTCACGCTGGAGTGTCTAGTTATGCGCTGTTCATGATGGCGCATGCGTTCCTGGTACTTGCTCTACTCAACGTGTATTTGAACCTGAAAATCGTACCATTAATCAGCCATCAATCTACCTGAGATTGTAAGGTGCTCAGACGCCAGGGTTTGCAAACGGGAATTGTGGGAAACGGAAAAAACGTCTTCACTAAGGTCGGAACTATGTCGCCCGATCAGTTGATCAATCTTCTTAGAGATAGCGTTGACGAATTCAACTCTTGCCTTGCTGGTGCAGTGGAAGATGCGGATACTTCGGGGGATCACGCGATACCAACGGAGCATCAGGCACGCAGACTATGAGTAAGCAGGTTTCGCTGTAGGCATGGCACTCGCCTAGAATGCTTAGTAAAACCGATTGGGGGAGGAAATGGGGGATAGAATTAGAAAACCTCTATCGAAACGGCATCACATTAACGTTTTATTCGCTTTAATGGCGGAGAGGGAGTCCGTTCTTATGGGTTTCTATGGGACCACACGAAACCCTATTTTCTACTATATAAATCAGTGTGTTAATCATACTTGAGGTGCCATAAAGTCTGCTATAGTCCCCTGCAATCCCGGATAAAGTGGCCTAATGAATGGCCTATCAGAGACAGGTGGATATATGGCAAAGCGCCGCATCGAGCAACTCGACGATAGGACCGTAAAGAAGCTCACAGCGGCAGGCAGCTATGCTGATGGCCAAGGCCTGTATTTAACCATCGGCCCCAGCGGTGGCAAAAGTTGGGTATTCAGGTATCAATTTGACGGCAAACGCAGACGCATGGGGTTGGGTGGCTATCCCGATATCGGCCTGGATCAAGCTCGAGAGCGTCGAAGCCATTGGCGCAGAATATGGAATGGTTCGATTGAGTCCAACACCCCGCGCTGTGATCCGCTTGAGGCCAAGAGGCAGATCGAAGCAGCCCACAAGGCAGCCAAGCGCAAGTTAGTCACATTCGATGAAATCGCCGCCAAGTACATCGACGCCAACCGCCCCAGTTGGTCAAATCCAAAACACGCTAAGCAATGGGAGAGCACACTGGCCACCTACGCCAGCCCCGTTATCGGTAGCCAGCACATTGCGGACATCGATACAGATGACGTAATGCGCGTGCTAGAGCCAATATGGACAACCAAGACAGAGACGGCAACTCGCATCAGGGGGCGCATTGAGAAAGTAATCGACTACGCCAAGGCACGAAAGCTACGAGATGCAGAAAACCCCGCGCGATGGCGAGGGCATCTCGACGCATTATTGGCCATACCCTCAAAGGTCGCTAAGGTAGAGAACTTTCCAAGTCTGCCGTATTCGCGCATCGGTGCGTTCATTGCCGCATTGCGTGAAAGGCCGTCAAACAGTGCATACGCACTCGAATTCCTAATCTTAACAAATACGCGCACCGGCGATGTAATAGAGGCCGATTGGGCAGAGATCGACCTACACCGCAAACTCTGGATCATTCCAGAGCACAGACTCAAGACACGCAAGGAACACAGCATACCGTTATCAGATCGTGCAATTGAGCTGCTGGACCTGATGGCTAAGCAATTTACCAGTGGCCTGATATTCAGAAATCCTAAGGGCGACCAGCTCAGCAACGTAGCGATGGCCAACGTTATCAAACGCATGAACGGTGTTAGCCCTACTTGGGTAAACGACACCGGCCGCGCAATTGTCCCTCATGGATTCCGCTCCACGTTCCGCGTTTGGGCTGGCGAACGCACGGCGTACTCGCGTGAATTGATCGAATTCGCCATGGCGCACCAATTAAAGGACAAAGCCGAAGCAAGCTACCACCGATCGACGCTGCCTGAGAAACGCCGAAACCTGATGGAAGACTGGGCAGCAAGATTGAACTCACCGGATCACCAGAATGCCGAGGTAATACCCATCGGCCAAGCAATAAGCAACTAATTAGCCTTGCTACCTCTTGCCCGACGGGGGACAGGCTGGAAACCTTCACCAGCTTGAGGTAGCGACTTAATGAGGGACGTACACAGAAGGGTGTGAGAGATGAACGAAAATAAACCTCCCTATTCGGTAGATTGGAATATATGGGGAAAGATCAGAAAAATTGAAATCGGCGATGCTTGCGGATTACTGGCAGGCATCAACCTGCCAGCCTATAGATATACGCAAGCCTTACACATGAAACACATGGAATTCGAGAAAGACCATGGTGATTACGAAGGCAGCCATCAACACGCCCTTCATAGGTCAACGGATCAAGCCGAGAGCAGGCTAATAATAAAAGCACAAATTTACAATGTCGTTAACAACCATATTGGCAGCGGGCACTTCATAGATTTCGAGTTAATAAAACTGTCCCAGGCAGAAGCTACTCGACAACATCCAGAATTAAGCATGTTAGAAAACGCGGAAATTAGCCACATGTTTGTCGATCTTCCAGCATTTGGTAATTGGGCAAAAGCTACTGGTTATGAATTACCACCAGAGTTCCCTATAAGTTTAGAGAAAGAGGGATCGCGAAAGATCAGCTTAAGAGAGATGCCAAAAGCAATAGATATGTTGGAGGGTTTGAAGTCGCTAAATGATGACTACGAAGAAATAGATCAATCCGATATTCCAGCAGAAATGCAACGTTTGATTATGCAATATTATGGGGGAAAGCCTACTCAAACACAGCTACATAAAGATCTAAGTTTCAAAGGTATTGAAATTTCGCGACCAACGTTGTCTAAGTTTTTTAAGCTTGCGTTTGACATGTAAAACTTTAACTTTTCCAAACCTTTACATGTCGTTTACATGTCGTTTACACGCTAACACACTTATACAGCCCAAGATTCCTCTCGAAGTCTAACGCACCTGCTAGACACCTAGAGAGAATCAAATACATGATGGTATCAGTCAAAACCGTCCGCATCATGCGACCACCTGAATACCGCCGCCAACTCGGCATAACTAAAAGCGGTGAATACCGCGCCCGCCACGAAAGATTATTACCACCGCCAATACAGCTAGGGCCCCGATCAATCGGACTGCCCGCACATGAAGTGGACATCATCATTGCCGCACGTATCGCGGGCACAACAGACGACGGTATGCGAGAGATCGTCTCTAGGCTAGTCGCCGCCCGTGGGATCGACGTGATCAAAATGTTGGAGATGGTAGAGAAAAGGCACTGTAATCCTGAAAAGGCTGAGGGCTAAATCGATGCTTGCCAATCAACCGCAGCGCTCAGGCAAGAGCGCCACAGCAGGACTTCATCAACAAACCCATTATACCAGTGGTCGTGCGCTGGATAAATGGCTGGCATGGTGCGACGATAACGGCGTGATCGCAGTTGCATTAATCTTACATAAGTGGGTGAGAACTAATGCGCCGCACAAGTCGCACAAGAATAAATCACTGGCAGTCAAACTGAAAGATGACTGCATCCATGTGAAGGATTGGACATGCGGCGAAAGCCATACATTCTTCGATGGCAAGCCACCCACTGTGTTAAAGCGCCGAGAACAGCAGGCAGATCAACGTAGGTCAAAACGTCTGGCTGACGAACAGCAGGAGGTTGCACAGCAGCAAGCAGCACGACAGGCAGCGAAGCTATGGCATGAAGCCACACAATCGCCCGTTGCAGGATATTTTGCCGGCAAAGGACTGTCCAAAACCCATGGTGCGCGCTGGCATTCAGGGCTTGAATGTTGGCTTGTACTAGTGACGGACGTCAATGGCAATATCCACACCGTCCAGAAGATATACAACAGTGGCAAAAAGTTGTATCTGAAAGACGGTCGTAGCGCCGGCGGCATGGTGCTCATCGGATCATTGATCAAAGCGAGCCGTATACTTGTTTGCGAGGGTTTTGCAACAGGATGCACGTTGAGAGAGCAAACCAGCTTTGCAGTTGTGTGTGCATTTACGGCAGGCAACTTGCTGGCTGTATGTACAGCTATACGGGCGGCCTATCCTGCCATTGAAGTTATTGTGTGTGGTGATGACGACCGTCGTAATGATGGCAACCTTGGACGCAAAAAAGCAACTGAAGCTGCAAATGCGGTTGGCGGGAAGTTAGCCATGCCCATCTTGTGTGAGGGTTGCGACTGTAGCGACTTTAATGATCAAGCGAACTGCTCGAATGGCGGTTCTCAATGAGTGTCGCTGATGCTGTTGAAAACGCAAAGGAGCCATCAAAGGACGATATTAACGACCACAATATCAAGATCGTTGAATCCGGCCTAGAAATAGTTGCCGACAATATCGAGGCCGGTCTGTCTACCGAAGTACTTACTGCGTTGGCCGAATTACGCGCAAATGGTTGCCCGAAGTTTATGATGTTGCGTCAGCAGTTCAAGAAAGCAGATGCCGACATTCGCATGGGTGACCTGGATCGCATGATCAACAGCGCCATGCCTGAACCTATGCAGAAAGATGATTCTCAACCAGGTGCAGTAGAAAACATTGTAGCGATGGTTCAGGAGCTGGGAGACCTGTTTAGCGGCACCGATGATGAGCCTTACATTCGATTCGTTCAGGACCAACACTTTGAAACGTGGGCATTACAGTCCACCGTATTTAAGGAATGGGTCTCACATGAGTATTACAAATCCCATGGCCGCGCTCCCAAGGCTCAGCAATTGGCAGACGCATTTACAACACTCGCAGGGTGCGCACGACATGAGGGCGAAACACACGAAGTTCACCTACGCGTTGCCGCTGATTCAAATGGGTATTTGCTTGATGTTGGCGACGATCAGTGGAGCGCAATCAGAGTCTCAGCAGCTGGCTGTGAAGCACTAGCGCAATCTCCCGTTAGGTTTCGACGACCAAAGGGCACACAGTCGCTTTTTGAGCCAGACAAGTCCGGCACGCTGGAAGATCTTATGTCGCTAGTGAACATTCGTGATGAAGATCAGGCCCTATTTGTTGCGGCGATGTGTGAATTTCTAAGACCAGATACAGCGTATCCCGTCATTGAAATTGGTGGCGAGCAAGGTGCTGGAAAGTCGATGACACAAAAACATATTAGGCGCCTATTTGATCCGAAAGATGTATCCCTAAGAGCAGAGCCAAAGAATGTTACTGACATTTTCATTGCCGCACGCAACAACCACATAATCAGTTACAACAATCTGTCTCACTTACAGACCGACTATCAGGACGCCTTGTGTTGCCTTGCAACCGGTGGAGGTTTCGCAACTCGTCGCCTCTATTCAGATGGCGACGAAGCGACTTTTGATGCAAAGCGACCGGTGATTATGAATGGCATCGTCAGTCTGGCAACTCAACCCGATCTACTGTCAAGAGTGGTTAAATTCGACTGCCCGAGGGTGGCAAAGCGCCTATCAGATTCAGAACTGGAGCAAACTCTTGAAGAGCGTGGTCCTAAAGCTCTGGGGTTCGTTCTGACGACTTTTTGTAAAGCGCTCGCTCTGCTACCGAACATCACGATTGACAAGCCTCCGAGGATGATGGATTTCGCTCTGCTGGGTGAAGCCGTCGCTATTGTTATGGGTGGTAAGTCGGGTGATTTCATGGACCGGTACAACAGTGCGCTGGATGCCGCTGCAGAACAATCCATTGAAGGCGTGCCCGTTATCGAGGCTCTCACCCAGTTTGTCAAACGGAAAGGGGCTGTTGAAAATACAGTAGGAAAACTCTTTGACGAGCTGACAGGACAGTGTGGCTCTCGAAAACCTTCAGCCTGGCCACGAACATCACGCGGATTCAGAGAGTCGCTCAAGCGATATGAGCCAGCCATGCGCCTGATGGGGTTCGAAATCGAGTACCCATCTGAGCGTCGAGCAGGACAGAAAATAAAGGTTTCTTTTTCCCCCCAACATAATTCTTTGGCAAAACAACCCTCACAAAGCTCACAACCCTCACAGAAACACCCCATGCGTGAGGGTTGTGAGCATGGTGAGGGTGAAATGAGCAAAGAAATATGTTGGAAGAAAAAAAAATGTTCTAAACCCAGCACCCTCACATCTGTTGATCAGGTCCGTGACATCACCCCGGATGTGGCCCAAAGCCAGCCAGCGGAGACAGGCACAGAGGGCATATTCTGATGAGCGCTCTTATGAAAGCCAGAAGCGCAGGTTTCACGATTCGTCTTATCGACGGCAACAGCATCGGCATTACACCCCTTGAACAACTCACGCAAACACAGCGCCAGTGGCTGAGTGAACACCGTGATGATGTAGTGGCTGAATTACTCAGCGAAGCGGCAAATGAGGTGGTGAAAACACCCGTGAGCATTCACTGGCAGGCCTTCATGGACGAGTGCATATTACTAGGTGCCGCATCCGACGAAGTGACGAGCCTACTCAGTCAGCAGGACATAGCAGATCTGTGCGAAGAGCCTGCCGATAAACTACCACTACATGCGCGAACCATTGTTGATGCCATCAAACGCCAACGTCCGGCGGACGAACCTGAAACATGCAATGTGAAAACCTTCAAACCCACCCCTCGCAAAGCGCTGTATAATATACCAGTACTTCAACCGAATAGATCACCCACACTTGGGTAATTGCACTGTCGGAGAGCCTGAGGGAATTGCAGGAAATTGGGACACCGATCCACGTAATCATTGTGATAGCTGGAAGCCCTGTTAAAGCAGACAGAGAACAGACTCAAAATGTCAAAATTTGAAAAAGGTCAATCTGGGAATCCAGCAGGTAGAAAACGCGGCACTAGCCATGCTGACAAGCTCAGGCGAGCTATTGAAAATGATTTGCCCGACATCATTGACGCTATGGTCTCTGCGGCAAAGAGCGGCGATACAAGCGCCAGCAAGCTGTTACTGGATCGCGTTATACCAAACCTTAAGCCAGTACATCAGAACGTCTCTGTGAACGCTATGGAAGGTAAAACGCTGTCTGATCAGGGCGCATCAATAATTGCGGCCATGGGCAGTGGAAACCTGACGCCCGAACACGCTCAGGCAATGCTTTCGGCCCTAGGTATACTTGGCAAGATTCGTGAGATGGACGTAATCGAAAGAAGACTTGCAGCTTTAGAGGCTTCACAGAATGACGATTAAATCGCGACTGACAAAGCTGGAGAGCGTAAGCAGCGAACCATGGTCTGATGAGCCGATTATTATCAGAATTCGCGATAAACGTAAAGGTGCCATACAACGGCCAAGCACTAAATTTTTGCTTTCAGCCGGCGAAAAGAAACAAACTATCAGTCGTCAGGTTGACGAATCTGAACAAGCATTCCTTGAACGTGTTGAGCGGATTGGCAGGGAGAACTTGATGAAACCACAATCGTGCAACCATGTACCACCAGCGGTGATTCTGTTTGAATCCCTCGATAGTGCGCTTGAATCATGAGGTGGACGGAACACCAACACGATAAGGCGCTAGCAGAGGCCGATAGGCGCTTGAAACGGGAGTATGCCATGGCTAAGGCGCCACGTAATCCAAATGCCATGGTGAGTACTGCAATGGCCTGGATGCTGAGACTCAGACGCGCCTCAAATCAAACGAAAGCGGCGATGTAACCCCCACTGAGTACCTGCGGCAGTTAGCCGATATGCTGCCCGATTGACGAATCCTTGCTCGAACTATCAATCCAATGACATAGTTGAGAGCCGCTGTGAGTGCTCACGATATTTGATGTCATAATTTTCGCATCATTTACCGGCAAATACGGTCCATTTGAATAATGCAAAGTACCAGTTCTAGGATGCGAAACTGTGGATACTTATGGCTACACGACTAGCTGCTTTCGGCCCAGAGCAGAAATACATTGCATGTTTTTGACCGTCTGCTTACTTGAAAATATGGCTTTTTCTTGGGATTAACAGTTCACTAGTCAACTATTAACTTTGGCACGAGGCATCCAACTTGCCTTGACTAATCTTTTGCCTTAGTATTCTGGTGGAGTTAATTTTTGTAATAACGTTCAATTTGGTAATCAAAATACACATTAAATTAGACGATCGAATAGACAGGGAATTGACACATATGAAACACCTACTCACAGCTTTTACGATGTGTGCGGCTCTAACAACCACAGCATCGGCTCAAACCAATTTGGAAAAATTGGGCGCAATGAAAGTTACCGGCACAACGGACTACACGTACATAAAACAAGACGGAGAATCCGCCGAATCAATTAAACGCGTTCTGGAAGGAATTACTCTGCCTCCAGGCTTTAAGATTGAATTGTACGCACTAGTTCCAGATGCGCGACATATGGCGATGGCCCCACAAGGTACTGTGCTGTTTGTTGGCACCAAGAAAAACAAGGTATGGGCGGTTATGGATCGCGATCGCAATCGAGTTGCGGACGAGGTTAAAGATTTTGCTCCGTCGTTGGAGTTTGATGTTCCCAATGGCGTAGCGTTTTCCAAAGACGGGTTTCTATTTATTGCCGAACGAAATCGCGTCATGATGTATCCGGCTGCCGAGTTTTTTCATGAAAGCCCAGATGTGGTAGCAGTTCCTATTGTTCCTCAAGGCACGCTCATCCCGGTAGAAGAGGAAAGTTACAATCATACTGCGCGAGTGGTAAAGGTAGGACCTGATAACAAACTGTATATCTCCCTCGGACAACCGTTCAACGTTTCTCCTCCTGAAAAGCTCGATCTTTATACCAAAACCGGGATTGGCGGCATAATAAGAATGGATCGCGACGGTTCCAATCGCGAGGTATATACCTATGGTGTTCGTAACTCTGTAGGTCACGACTTCCACCCTGTTACCGGTGAGCTTTGGTGGACTGACAATCAAGTTGACGGTATGGGAGACGACATTCCTCCAGGTGAAATCAATCGCCAAACTGAAATGGGGCAACATTTCGGCCACCCATGGTTCGGCGGCGGTTCAACGCGTACAACAGAGTATGCTGGACAAGAGATACCCGTCGAGGTCGTTATGCCTGCTTCCGAAACGATCGCTCACGCAGCAGATCTAGGTATGACGTTTTACTCAGGAAAAATGTTTCCATCAAAATACAAGAATGCCATCTTCTCCGCACAGCACGGATCGTGGAACAGAACAACGCCCGTCGGTGCGCGTGTCATGGTCACGTTCATAGATGATGAAGGCAATGCCTCTACGGAGCCATTTGCAGAAGGTTGGATTGATGAGAATGGCGAATACGATGGACGCCCGGTTGATGTTGCGCAAATGAAAGATGGCTCAATCCTGGTATCAGATGACTTTGCCAATGCAATTTACCGCATCACATACTCGCAGTAACAAGCCACTAATCAGTAATACCAAGTAAACTGAATAGGCGTTAAAAGCGCGCCTATTCAGTATTTTATCTCTTTGCGTCGCAGCTATACTTAAATTGTTAAACTGCCACTAATTGTTAGTAACGTCACTATTGTTAGTGACCCTAATAACGTTACCAACCTCAGCAGCATTCATGAATAAAGTCACGGCCCTGTCAATTATTAGTGTTTTAATGGTTGGCCAGTTTACGAGCAGTCACGTAAGTGCTGCAGACCCTGCTAATGGACAATTATTAGCCAGACAGTGCTCAGTGTGCCACGGGAAAATAGGGGTTGCCAATGACCCAGAGGTACCCAATTTAGCAGGCCAATCGGCATTCTATATTGAAAAGAGTTTAAAAGAATATCGATCCGGAGGTCGACAAGATCGCAGAATGTCGCTTATAGCTCAAAATATTGTCGATAGTGATATCAAGGATCTAGCCGCTTGGTACGCTTCATTTGTTGTGAAAGTCACAGCCCCCGAATAGGATTCAACTTAACGTGTTCTGGGGTCACAGAGTCGCTCCAGACACGCGTCTGATTGCCATGCAGTAGCTCCTTGATCATCTATAGCGACCATCACAGGGCGCAGGAATGACGCGGTCTATGTCTTCAATGAGCGCACAGTAATTATCGGCATACTACCTTGAATAAAACACCGCTTCCATAGATATAGTTGAATAGTCGATTCACCTTAGGAACCACCCTCCATGCACAGCAAACCTGCTCTCTGGATTACGCGTAAGTTATCCGATAAGACAATTGCGCGTGCGTTTCGCGACTACAACGTCGTGTTGGATGCTGATGATGTGCCAGCAGATAGCGATACCATCATCGCACGCAGTCATGAGGTTGATGCAATAATTCCATGTCACTCCGAAATATTTGATCAAGCTGTTGTGGATCAACTAAGCGATCGCGTCAAGATTATTGCGAATCATTCAGTCGGTGTTGATCATTGTGATCTGAACGCATTAAGGTCACGTGGAATCGTAGTGACTAATACGCCTGATGTGTTGTCTGATGCCACCGCAGAAATTGCCATGCTGCTGCTTCTGGGAGCTGCACGTCATGCTGTCGAAGGCGATAGTTTGATGCGTAGCGGATCCTGGTCGAGTTGGAGCCCCTCGTTTATGGTGGGGCAGCAAGTGACTGGCAAGCGAGTAGGGATTGTTGGCATGGGCAAAGTAGGACAGGTCATGGCCAAGCGATGCCGTGGCTTTGATATGGATGTGCATTACCACAATCGCACCCGCCTTTCGCCAGATGAGGAACAAGGCGCAACTTTTCACGACGACATCGATTCATTGCTGGCAGTGTCAGAATTTCTATCTTTGCATTGCCCCGCCACACCAGAGACAATCGGTTTGATGAACACAGATAAATTAAGTCGATTGCCCGACGGTGCTATTTTAATTAATACCGCCCGAGGAGCGCTTATTGATGAAGCGGCGCTATTAAGTGCGATTCAGAGCAAAAAACTAGGCGCCGCAGGTCTTGATTGCTTCGCGGTAGAACCGGGAGGAAATGTTGCGTTCAGTGAGCATAAAAATATTTTTATGTTGCCACACATTGGAAGCGCAACACGAGATACGCGAGATGCAATGGGTTTTCGAGCGTTAGACAATCTGGATGCGTACTTTGCCGGGAAGGCTCCGCATGATCGTCTAGTTTGACGCAATTTCTGTGACTCAGATAGGCATAAGCCTGATCTTTGTACAAAGGGTCGTAAATATTGAAAGTTTTTAGTCATTTAATTGCAACTAATGCAACATTTAATTGCAACTAATGCAACATTTCCTTGCTTGTAGGCGACCTGTGTCGTAAATTTACTATCCTAGTGATCAATAGGCACAATTTTCGAGAGGAGTAGGAAATGAAAGAAACAACCACCAGACGTAAATTTTTAAAGGGTTCCGCACTAGCGGCTACGGCAACCGCCGCTGGCGCAATAACTGCTCCTGGCATTGTCAGAGCTGCACCTGTCACGATGAAAATGCAAGCTGCCTGGGGTGGCGGTATATTTCTGGAAAATGCGAAATCCTATGTAGATCGCGTAAACGCAATGGCTGGTGACGCATTGAAGATCGATCTGCTACCTGTTGATTCGGTGGTCAAGACAAGCCAAATGCAGGATGCCGTACACCGCGGTGTGTTGGATGCAGCCCACTATGTGCCAGCCTACTGGTACTCCAAATCAACAGTTGCCTCCTTGTTTGGCACCGGCCCGTGTTTTGGTTGGTCAAGCCAAGAAGTTCTAGGCTGGGTTTACTACGGCGGTGGTCAAGAGTTGTTTGACGAGCTAATGGGTTCACTAGGACTGAATCTCGTGAGCTTTTTCAATAGCCCAATGCCGGCTCAACCCTTGGGTTGGTTTAAGGAAGAAATTAAAGATGCCAGCCAGATGAAGGGGCTGAAGTATCGAACCGTAGGCCTGGCTGCAGATGTGTTGCTCGAAATGGGTATGTCTGTTGTACAGCTGCCAGGCGGAGAAATTCAACCGGCTATGAAATCAGGTTTGATTGACGCCGCTGAATTCAACAACCCAACGTCAGATCGCGATTTTGGTATGCCCGATGTATCCAAACACTATCACCTGGCAAGTTTCCATCAGTCTCAGGAATTCTTCGAAGTCACGTTTAACAAGAAGAAATACAATGCCCTGCCTCAGGAGCTCCAAGCCATTCTGAAGTATGCGTCAGAAGCCGAGAGTTCAAACTTTTACTGGCACAACACAAAGCGATACGCTGCAGATTTAGTAAAATTACGTGACGAGCAGGCAGTTAATATTTATCGCACGCCAGATTCGGTCATGGCAGAGCAACTTAAAGCCTGGGATACTGTGGTTGAGCGGCTGTCAGGTCAGGATGAATTCTTTGCAAGAGTAATTGATTCTCAGAAAACTTATGCCAAAGAAGTCATGAATTATCTGAATTTGAATCAACCAGACTACAAGCTTGCCTATAGCCATTACTTCGGTTAAACAAATCTAGTCAAGATCGTAAGAAAATGTTCGCAGCCGTTTGCACTTAGTTGGCAGTGAACTTACTTGAGACAATTGAGTTTGCGGGAACTTTTAACAAGTTCCTGCAGATTTTTCGTCTTTAGCAAAACGATTGTTCTCCTTCGGAAACGTATTATTGTGACTAAAATCATCCAAGCCATTGAGGGACTCAGTATTTGGGTCGGACGTGCATTTGGTTGGTGCATCTTGATTCTCACGCTGTCAGTGACCTACGAAGTATTTGTTCGATATGTACTGAACAGTCCGACTGTTTGGGCTTTTGACATGATGGTTCAGATGTATGGTGCGCTGTTCTTAATGGCTGGCCCTTACGCTCTGGCGCAAGATGGTCATGTACGCGCTGACGTGCTCTATCGACTCTTTCCGGTGCGTGTACAAGCCTCACTTGACTTTTTGTTGTACTTGATCTTTTTCTTTCCGGGCATGCTTGCCTTGTTTTGGTATGGGGCAGAAATCGCTTCAGATTCCTGGCGTTATAAAGAGGTCAGTTGGAACAGCCCTGCGCGAATTCAGATATATTTCTTCAAAACCCTTATTCCGTTGGCAGGGGGACTGCTTATTCTGCAAGGTGTCGCCGAACTACTCCGCTGCGGGAAAGCCATGCGCTCTGGTGTTTGGCAGGAACGGCTGCTAGATGTGCACGAAACCGAAGACCTGCTAATTGATGAGCCGCCGCCTGATTTTGGAGGCAATGTAGCAACACCCATAGAACAGAAATCCATCTAGATAGCATTGCCATACAAGCGCCAGCTACATCGGCTGAATTAAGTTCCACTTCTTTATTGAATACCTGACAAAAATGACAAATCCAGAAGTAGCCATTCTGATGCTGTCGCTCTTCATTGTGCTCGTGTTGCTGGGTTTTCCCATCGCGTTCACACTGTTGGCGATGGGTGTGGGATTCGGGTATTACGCTTACTACACAGAAGGATCGATAACAAGTCTGCAGGATGTATTTAGCAATCAGATATTTTATTTGCTAAACCAGAATACCTACTCTGTCATGGAGAATGACATCCTCGTTGCTATTCCACTGTTTTTATTCATGGGCTATGTCGTCGAGCGCGCGAATATCGTTGGTCGCCTGTTTTCTTCGTTACAGATGGCCGCTCGAAACTTACCCGGTTCCATGGCTATCGCTGCCCTGATAACCTGCACTGTATTTTCAACGGCCAGCGGTATTGTCGGTGCTGTAGTAACGCTGATGGGACTACTCGCCTACCCCGCCATGGCTAAGGCCAACTATCGTCAGGATTTTGCAGCTGGTGTCATTTGCGCCGGCGGCACGTTGGGCATTTTGATTCCGCCCTCTATCATGTTGATTGTTTATGCAGCAATTGCCGAGTTATCACCGCTTCGCTTGTATGCAGCTGCGGTGATTCCAGGGCTTCTTTTGGCAAGTTTTTATATGGTCTATGTCGTCATCCGGGTCTGGATAAATCCGTCCATTGCTCCAAAGCCTGATATGACCGATGCGCCGTCAAGAGGCAAAATATGGTTAAATTTATTGACATCCTTTGTCCCTCTGACCCTGCTTATCATGTTAGTTTTGGGTTCTATTCTAGGTGGTCTTGCAACACCTGCCGAAGCGGCCGCAATGGGTGCAATGGGTGGACTTGTGTTAGCAGCTTTGTACCGCTCATTGAACTGGATAAAAGTCAAAGAATCGGTTTTCCTTACGGCTAAAGCGACGGCGATGGTGTGCTGGTTGTTCGTTGGCTCATGGACCTTTGCATCAGTTTTTTCGTACCTGGGTGGTCATGACATCATCGAACATTGGGTTCTTGCAATGGATCTGAAACCATGGCAGTTCCTCGTGCTTGCTCAGCTCATTATATTTTTACTTGGCTGGCCGTTGGAATGGTCAGAGATACTGATTATCTTTGTACCCATTTTCCTACCGATGCTCGATACCTTTGGTGTTAATCCGTACTTCTTTGCGATGCTAGTTGCATTGAATCTTCAAACATCCTTCCTAACGCCACCCATGGCGATGTCGGCCTACTATTTGAAAGGTGTCTTAAAGAAACAAATTGAATTGATGATGATTTTTAAAGGCATCATGCCGTATCTGGGTATCGTCATATTTACGATGTTTTTGATGTACATGTTCCCAGGTATCGCCCTGTGGTTGCCTGACGTACTGTTTGGCGAATATGTACCGTAACGCCACTGACAACCATCATGACAACTGATATTAAGGAACCTACTGTTCGCGAGTGTGTTCAGTACATAAAAGAGGGTAGCCTCACATGTGAATCGCTGGTGCAACAGTGCCTGGACAATATTGATAGCACTGAACCACAGATCAAGGCTTGGGCTTACCTCGACGCAGAGTCCGCACTTGAACGCGCTCGCTTTCTGGATCAGCGGCGCCAGCATGGTTTTCCGATTGGCCCTCTTCATGGCATACCTATTGGCATCAAAGACATTGTGGATACGGCCACAATGCCTACAGAGCGAGGCACATCGATTTATCGTGGTCGCCAACCTGATGCAGATGCGGCAGTTATAGAAAAATTGCATGAAGCAGGTGCAATTATTTTGGGTAAGACAGTGTCTTGCGAAATGGCCTGGATGAACGAAAGCCCAACTCGCAATCCGCACAACCTGGATCGTACCCCTGGAGGATCCAGCAGCGGCTCGGCTGCAGCGGTAGCTGCCGGCCATGTGCCACTAGCAATTGGCAGCCAAACAGGCGGCTCGGTGATACGACCAGCCTCCTTTAATGGGGTGTTTGGTTTCAAACCTTCCCAAGGTTTGATATCGCGCCGAGGTGTATTGCAGACATCGCCCTCATTAGACCAGTTGGGAGTATTTGGCAGAGATGGGGAAGATGTAAGTTTACTCGTGGATGTGATCGCAGGGTTTGACCCGCATGATGTACTGAGCAAAGCCTATCCACAGCCTGAAGCCCTGAAAGGCTATTACTCTGATGTACCCGCCGAACCCAGCTTGGTGTGGATAGATCTTCCGTATGCAGATCGATATGAAGCCTCGACCAAGGAGGCATTTGATGAGTTGCTAACGGTTATTGATGAAGATACAAAGGCCAATCTGGATCGCATAGATGCACCGGTGTCATTTCAGGCACTTATTCGCTGTCATCAGATTATAAACGACTATGAAATTTTGAGATGTCTGGATACTGAATGGAATCATCATCGAAATAAAATGAGTGAATCGATGTGCAATGGTTTGCGTCGCGCAGAGGGTCGAACACAAGATGAATACGATGAAGCCGTGGGCATAAAATCGGCAGCCGCCGACTGGTTCAATACATTTTTTCACGACTACGATGCGATTGTTACACCATCTGCCGTGAGTGTTGCACCTACCCTGGGCAATGGCACTGGAGATCCTGTTTGTTCTGTCATCTGGACACTCTGTGGCTTACCCTGCGTATCGTTACCCCTGCTGAGCGCGCAAGATCAGATGCCTCTCGGCGTACAATTGGTGGGGGCTTTTGAGAGAGATGACCGACTGATGCGTACTACACATTGGCTGCTTGATCAATTACATGCCGTCACTGACAAACACAATTAGGAGAACTGCTGTGAATTCCAGACGGGTAAATATCATCACCGGATTTTTTGGCTTAGCAGTAATGATGACTTTTGTTATCGGCTTGGCCCATAGTATTGCCACCGGCTTTGCAGGATTAAAAGGTGGCATGCCGATAATTATCATTGTTGCCTTTGTAGTTTCTTTGGCTATGTACGACTTTTATGACCAGTGTTTTCGACAACGTCGCAAGTAAATGCGTACAGGGCAAGTAATTGACATCAAACAACAAATTTACCTGTGCATGGCGAGTTCGAAACTCAGGCTGCGGTCAGAGTCAAATATAATCCATTGCAGTGTGATTGCCACGAATAGTTGTCGAGTTGGTTTTGTCGCAGACAGCGTAAGTCTGTTAAATTCGTTAGTTTGCGGCTTTACAGACATGGCGACGATATCCTTTAGCGGCAGGCATTTCAAGCAAGAGTTGATTTTGCGAAGTTTCCGCTGGTACTTGGCCTATGCCTTGAACTACCGTGATATAGAAGAGATGATGCAGGATCGAGGTATCAACGTTAATCAAAGTACGATTCATCGTTGGGTGATTCATTATGCACCTCAGCTGGAAAAAGAATTCAGAATGAAGAAACACAAGCCTTGTGGGCGTTGGCGGCTCGACGACCGGAGCGCCGGCCGAACCACATCAAGATGAAAGGCCAATGGAAATACTATTACCGAGCAGTGGATAAGAAGGGTGAAACCATTGACTTCTTACTCACTGCAAAGCGTGATAAGCGCGCTGCATTGCGCTTCCTAAGAAAAGCTATTGGCTCGTGCGGTAAACCGGGTTTAATCAACATCGATAAGAGCGGCTCTATTACTGCCGCAATTCGGCAACACAATAATGAGGAATCCAAACGGATAGATCTTCGCCAGTGCAAATAACTCAACCATATCATTGAGCAAGATCATCGACGGATAAAACGTATCACCAAACCGATGTTGGGCTTCAAGAGTTTCTTCTGCGCTCAACGCACATTGACAGGAATAGAGCTGATACGAATGTTACGCAAAAGCCAGATACGGTACAAAGCGGGCATATCAAAACTGCCTGCTGAGTTGTTCTATGCGCTGGCTGGCTAGATCAATATCGGTTACACGGTTCTTGTCGCCGGGCCCTGAGTTTGCGACGGAACCTTATTCTGTGCTACTGCTCGGAATTCAGATGTGATATAGCCATCAGTGCCAAACGCGCGGCTAATGTCACACTGACAGGTTTAACTTATTACTTGATGAGGGCTTGAGAACTGGTGGCGTCATTTTCAATGTGGCAACTATGGACGACGAATGCTGAGCAACAGTTTTGATGTACTGAAAATGATGACGGAAAATACAAACATGCCTACTCCAGCAGATACCGCGTTGTTGGTGACCTCTTCGAACTTCGAATCGCGAAGAATTCAGCCTGTCAACAACGATACTTTGCGAATAAAGCCCACAGTCGTATCGCTGGCTTTCAGCTTGGTATTCATCATTTTAGGTCTTGTGTTAGCCGGATTGTGGGCAGCGAACACGTTCACATCATTTGACGGTCCGGGTTCAATTCCCTTGTTGTTCATTGGTGTGCTGTTTGTAGTTGCAGGTTTGGGGATTTACCATAGTAACAATGAGCAATTGGTGATCAATCGTGATGCAGGAGTTGCCTTTGTACGATCGTGGTCCCTATCAGTCTCTCTCGATAAAACTTCATTGTTCAAGCATATACAGTCGCAAGACATCATAGCTATTCAAACGATTTCCCGCGTCGTGAAACATCGATCTAGCAGGAGTAAGCGACGCAGCCGTTACACTGAGTATCAAGTCAACCTGTGCACGTCGGATGCAGAAAGGCACAACGTATTCATCACGCTGAATTCCGAAAAGGCTAAGGATCTGGGGAATCAACTGGCACAGATGTTTGGTGTGCCTTTATGGGCTCATTAGCACGCTTGCGTCTGCATACAGGCACTGGTAGCTATCATGACTGGTTCCTACGCTAGATTTGGATGGCAAATCTAATATAGCCTCTGGGTCTAGTCATGACAGACAGAGCAAACTGCTGATTTCCAGCGATAATCAGTAATTCGCCATGCACAGGGATCGAGCCCTCGTGCGCAAGGGATGATTAGTATCGGCAGTTTCGGGAGGCAGTCAGAGCGAGCGGTCAATGACTTGCAAGCCTGACAGAGCCAGGTCACCGGTAGCTTCTGGCTAGGTTTTCAATGTTGGTAAATGTGGTATCGCATAGCCCCAGCCACGTGCGCGAGAGTATCGACAAAGGAGTTTTGAGAGGTAGTCACGCGAGGCGTAAACCCTCTAGCACTGCACGAATGTAGACCAGCTGTAGACCAGAGCACCTGAAACGGAAAGTCAGTTTTTTGGGAATTAGAAAATCAGCTGTAACTCACTGATCTATATGGTGCCGGCACCAAGAGTCGAACTCGGGACCTACTGATTACAAATCAGTTTCATGTGGTATCTTATGAAATCATGTGAACACGGTTGAACCCCCATTACCAATTAAATAAATAGGTTAACTAGTCCACTGGATTTCACGCAATCGCAGGGCACTTCGCGGCATGGCGTACCAGCCACATACGGACGTCCCATGAAAAAACTTACCACCACTGTTGGCGAGTCGCTTAGACGTACCAAAGAAATCGGGCTCATCATCTTTAACGGGGGACACCGGTATTTATTAAACTGATTTTGCAACGATCAATTAAATGCAAGGCCAGCCGCTAAAGTGGCCTAATGAATGGCCTATTGAAAAATTCAAAAATATTTTTTTGCTTGAATTTCATCCACTTAGGAACGGTATTGGCGGAGAGGGAGGGATTCGAACCCCCGGACCTTTAACAGTCAACGGTTTTCAAGACCGCCGCATTCGACCACTCTGCCACCTCTCCGATGGGGCGAAGTTTACAAGATTCCAGCCAAGATGTGCAGCTTCTGAGGTAAATTCGCACTAATTCTTTGAAAGATGGACATATAAGACCTTGATTTGCCACAATAGATCAATAAACTTAGTGATATGCGGGAGCGGCACAGCTTTTTCGATGTGACACATCGAAAAATACGAGCAATCCATCCACTCGATCAGTCGCTATAACGTTATAGTGGTAAATAAGGCGGTAGAGGAGTAGCTCCTCGCCCCTATCAACAATCAGGAGTCTATTCAGGTATGAAAAACACTAACGCAGTCACACTCAACAAGACAGCGGATAGTATCCTTTCGACTAACCGCGTCCTTCGAAACACCTACGCACTGCTATCGGCCACACTGCTTTTTAGTGCTGTCATGGCTGCAGTGTCAATGGCCATTGCTCCGCCACACACGGCTTCTCTGGTCTGTACCATTGGCGCAATCGTGATTTTGATGTTTGTGCTCCCTAAATACGAAAATTCTGCAAGCGGCATAGGCATCGTATTCCTTTGCACCGGTATGCTCGGCTTCGGATTGGGCCCAATGCTCAACCACTACGTTTCAATTCCAGGTGGATCGGCCTTGGTCGGAACAGCTTTAGGTGGAACAGGTGTCATCTTCTTGTCTCTCAGTGCTTACGTCCTAACCACCAAAAAGAGCTTCAACTTCATGGGCGGCATGCTGTTCGTCGGGATGCTAGTAATGCTTGGAGCTATGGTACTCAACTTGTTTCTCAACATCCCAGCCATGCACATGGCAATTTCAGGTGCCATGGTGTTGCTCATGAGTGGATTCATCCTGTTTGATACAAGTCGTATAGTAAGCGGTGGAGAAACTAATTACATTCGTGCAACCGTCAGTATGTTTCTCAACATCTTTTTGCTCTTCACCCATTTACTGCAGTTCTTGGGAATCATGAGCAGTGACTAAGCTAAGTAAGACGCCTCATAGACGTTTTATAATTTCTAGATAGCTTGCCCAAGTCCGAGCCATGAAAATGGCTCGGATTTTTCAGTTTGTAACATCCGCTAGCAAAAAGGCCACTTGTGAACAACGATCTTTGGTTTAAAATCCCTATTGCGATATTGTTAGGCTTCATGATCTGGCGGATGATCCCCACAGCTATAGATTGGATAAAAAACGGCCCCAAGGGCTCCTCCAAGGAGTGGCTTAACGTATCCATGCTGATTGGAGCCGTAGTGTTGTTCGTAGCCTTTCTAGTCACCACAGTACAAAACTAGTTAGACATCTTCCGTTACCAAGAAGCTAGCTACTATCGGTGCATGGTCGGAAGACCTGTAGTGCTTTAACGATTCTATCGATTTAAGAGACAACCCTCGATAGAACACATGATCCAGATGCTGATTCATGTGAGCCAAACGAGTTTGACGCTGCATGCACGCCTCCCTCAAATTTGCTCGTTCAGCGACTCGTAAGAAATACACAAACCTTGAAGGATTCCACGTATTGAAGTCACCAGCCAATATTACCGGCCCGGTGTGATCGTCTAAGGCGCAACTCAGTTGATCTAATTGGTCTGAGTATTTTTTAACACCTACAAAATTCATAGCGTGCATATTGATCACTAGCAGCAGATCAGTACTCTCGCCGATCCGATACTGTGTGCTTAGCAATAGCTTCTGCGTTTGCGAAAATGGCTCTGTATGCGGAGACAGGTAAAAATGCCTGTCACAAGCGACTACTGCACACCCAGTCTTAACACCGTGTTCAACATACGTTGTTCGATGGCGAAAACTACGGGCCATTACCCACTGCATACGCTCGTCGTTTTGAAACAAGTAATCCGAAGGTGCGTTTAATACAGCTTCCTGCAGAAGCACTAGGTCCTTGTCAATAACCAGTTCTTTAAAGTCTCTAATCCAATTTGTGCGTTTGGCTTTTAATATGTTCCAGACAAGGACTTTAAATTCTGGCCCCAAACTGATATTTGTGGCACGGCCTAATTCTCTCAGCTCATCGTCAGCTGTATAGCAATGCGGGAGAAAACGATTCAGCATGAGTTATAAATAAGGCGAGAACATTCTGAAAAAATTATTACGAAGCCGTCTTAGGATATCTTGCTCAGCGCATTCATGAATTTTTCGAGCACTCTTAAGCTTGCTGGTAATAATATCGCTTAATGATAGGTTAAGAGATTCACCGTAACATTCCAAATTGATCTCAAAATTCAGTTCCAGACTACGTGCATCCCAATTACTTGATCCAATCATGCTCCAGTAATCATCAACTAAAAATAACTTACTGTGATCGAAAGGTGCATTGGATTCATACAAACGTACACCCTGTTGTAACAATCGCTGCTGATTAGCTTTCATAGCCCACCCTATAAATGGCAAATTACTTTTGGCTGGTATACAGATATCTACGTGCACACCCCGCAGACTCGCTAGTTGTAGCGCACTGAATAATAAGGGTCCTGGCAAGAAGTACGGAGACACAATTTGGATTCTATTCTTGGCGGCCTGAATAGCACCAAGCATCGTCAGTTGGAGTTTTTGATAATTATCATCCGGCCCATCAACCAAAACACGCGACACAAGCTCCCCACTACGTTCTTCATTCCGCCAGCCGGGCAATGCCAAAGATTCGTGGGCTGCAAATTGCCAATCTGCTTCAAATACTGCATTAATTTGATTAATTACTGGACCTCGTACTTTGAAGTGAACGTCTTGAGTATGGTCCTTAACGGGGCCTTGAGAAGCCTTGTGTAGCAAATTTCCCAACCGAATGTTCATTCCGCCAATAAACGCTACATCGCCATCAACAACGAGTATTTTCCTGTGATTTCTTAGATTGATAAACCGAGTTCCCGATTTAGAGAATGCCGAGAGAAACCTGGCAGTTTTAACCCCTCGTCTTCGTAAAACCATGTCTGACCGTAAGGTGCTAAATCCGTAAGCCACACCAATGCCATCTATAAGTACTCTGACCTGCACACCACGATCGTGGGCAGCAATCAATGCATCAACAAATTGCACACCCGCGGCATCGTGTTCGAAAATGTAGCTAGACAAAACGACAGATTGTCTAGCTACATCAATTGCCTGAAGCATTTGGGGATAGGCTTCATCACCGTTGATCAGAGCTTCCACACTGTTGCCAACAACATAAGGAGAGTCATGTATACCTAGACCCAACCTCATCAATCGTTGCCAATGTGTAGGTGTCTGGGGGTTAGCCAAGTCAACACGTTGCTCATGCGAATTGTCATCAGCTATGGAGTGCTCTGATAACTCGGCAACCGCCCGCCTCCGAATACGGTTAATACCAAATAACCAATAGAGCACAGGACCCACCAGTGGAGCCAACACAATAATTCCCAACCAACTGACTGCCGAGGCCTCGTTCTGCTTATTCAGCACAACATGGACTCCAGCGGCAACTGACATGAGCAAATAGATGCCACCCAGAAGCGCAAGGACCATATCGGGACTCAAATATTGAAGAGGATCGACGCTCATATACTACAAAGACCATTTTAGAGTGAGAATCGGAGCACAAGTATAGCCACCATAGAACCCTCCAAAGTTGATTTAGAAATTAAGTAAACAGTGATCCCGCCGACAAATCTCTATATCTCTACTCAGCGTCGTGTATATCATGTCTCGTTCGTCCGATTCCGGTTTTTTGGGCAGTATTTTCCGCGACAAAACTTTTCAAGCGCGTGAAATTCGCCGAGTTCTGCTACTTACCTGTGTTTATCTCGGTGTTACAACCGTTTTGGTAGGCCTTTTCTATCATCAGGTGCTTGGGCAGATACTTGAAGGCGCAGCACCTTTGTTGTTTGTATCCGAAGATATGGCTCTTGCAAATGAGGCAGTACCCACACTCTCCGCAGTACTAGGCAAATGGTTGATAGCCATGTTAGTCGTTAACGCGCTTATTACGGTTAGCCTAGCTACCTACATCACAAGAAAGCTTGGGCATCCATTGCTGGCGATCAAAAGAGCACTACGTCAAATAGGCGAAGGTCGTCTGGACGTTCGCTTACGTGCTTCAGACAATAACGAATTTGGCGACATTGCGAAAGAACTGACAACCGCTATTCGGAGTGTCCGCGAGCAAATTGCTGCTGCTAAGTCAGGCATTGATCAGGTAAGCACTGTGGCTGAAACAGGTACAGATGCAGCCGAGCTGAATACCGCAATAAACGACTGTCGCCATGCGCTTGATTTTTTCCAGATGGATATTGCTGAGTCCATCGAAACGAAGAAGGCGGCTTAATATAATGACAGCCACACAATCAAGGATTCGTCCGTTACTGGCCGTGACGCTTGCCTGTGTATTTTTGCAAGCTTGTGAAGACAGTGGCAGTGAATCTACCTCACCAAAATTAGGGGTAAATGGTACCTACCTACATGTCTCTGCACCTGACTTCTACTTCGGGACAAAAGACGTTGGATCCAAAAGTACGCAGAACATACAAATCTCTAACCGCGGTGCAGATGTGTACCCATTAAAATCAATCACTGTTAGAGGTGAAAACGCCGATGAGTTCTCTGCCCAAGCGATTGATGAAATTGTATTAAAGCCAACGGAAGCTATTAGCGTTGGAATTACTTTTCAGCCAATTACTGACGGCCGGAAATTTGCTGATTTTATTGTTAGCTATGACACCCTTCAGAAGGTGGACGACTCGGTAAACGTGAATGAACAAAGTTACTATGAAGCCAAGGACCTGGAGAATTCTGGAGATTACCTAGCCGCAAAACGACGGTATAACGACTACATTGATGGCCAACCCGTTACCAGTAACAAACAAAGAGCCGCGATAAAACTTCCGATTATTGAAGAATCAACTGTTTACGGAGACGGCAATGATTTTGATCTGTATTTATCAGCAATGGATCTGCGTGACATAGGTCAATTTGAGGCTGCAAACACCGAGCTCGCGGTTATCTCTACTCTTTACGGCGACGGATACCTGGGTGATGACGCGCTTTATCTGAAGGGATACATCCAGTTAATGGACGAGGAAAAATTTGCTGATGCGTTAACAACCATGCAGCAGCTCCGTAAGCAGTACCCCGATTCAACCTACTACGACACCGCCCTGTACAGTGAAGCAATCGCTCAGCAGGGATTAGGTAACTTGCCTGTGGCAAAAGAGATTCTTCTCGATCTGCGCTACCGACATACAGGAGTCGATGCTCTTGGAATAACTCTAGCGAAAGACAACCTCGTTTCTCGCTTATGGTTTGATCGTGCTAATACAGCATTAGACTCTATGGGTTCAGTCTAAGACATTAGGCTCTTATACAGGCACACGAGCGGTAGTTTCTCTCACTACCAGCTCGGTGTGCAAAAGGATGGACTCAACTGGAAGTTGATTGTCCACTGCGAAAATAAGCTTTTGCGCAGCGGCCTCACCCATCGATTCTGCCCCAACTTGAACAGTGGTCAGAGCAGGGCTTAGTTCCGCTGATAAGCTCAAATCGTCAAAACCGGTAATTGAAAGATCTCCAGGCACGTCCACTCCCCTCTTTTGCGCCTCCAATAACGCACCATAGGCGATAACATCATTTCCGCAGATTAATGCCGTTACCGCTGAACTGGTAATTGCGCTGAAAGCTTTACGACTCTCGGCAATGGAATATGGCACTTCGATAACCCTATTGGCAGGCAACGTTAAACCATGGGATGCCAGGCGGTCACGGACACCCGTTATTCTGTCCATCGCTCTGTCATTGTCTTTTGAGCAACCTGCCAGCATGGCAATTTGTCGATGCCCAAGACCCACTAAATGATCGACAATACTATGCATGGCCTGTTTGTTATCAAAACCCACGTTAGCCAGATCATCATTGTCATCATAAGCCCACGTGCACACATATCTCACACCAGTTTGATCTAGACGACGATACACAACGTCGTTATGCCTGTTGCCCACGAGTAACAGACCATCTACTCCGCGCTCTATCATCTTGATGACCAAATCGTGCTCGTGATCAAGATCCTGTTGTGATACAGATAGAATGAGCGTGTACCCCAGTGCCTGAGCCGTTCGCTCAAACGCATTGATCCCTTCGGCAAATATGGCGTTATTAAGCGTGGGAATAATGGCTCCAAGAGTCCTTGAGCGTTGCATTGCAAGGGCTCGCGCACCGGCATCACGAATGTAATTGAGCTCGTCAATAGCGGTGAGCACCCGAGCTTTGACATCCTGACTTATTGAGCCACTATGGTTCAGAACTCGGGAAACCGTAGCAGTGGACACCGCTGCGCGATTTGCCACATCCATTTGCGTGGCCATTCGAGGTTTGGTGGTCATAAAACAAAGCTACTCAGATATACTTGAGATTTAGTGATGTATGCGCCTACAATACCATGTAAGCGCTTACATAAATCCTTTAGGAGGCATTTCTACATCATGCAATATATCAAAACAGCCAGTAAAACCTCGTCCACTGGGGAGCAAGATGTCCGCGAAACGGTTCAATCAATGCTCGATGACATCGAACAAGGTGGTGAAGATGTTTGTCGTGCCTATGCTGAAAAGCTAGATAAATTTACCGGCGAAATCGTTGTTAACACTGATGAGCGGGCTGCATCTCACTCAAAAGTCAGTCAGCGTTTAAAAGACGATATTCGTTTTGCGCGGGACAATGTCCGTCGCTTTGCAGAAGCGCAGCTTGCAACCATAGGCAATACCGAATTGGAGATCGTTCCTGGTCTGATGGCCGGCCAACGACAAATTCCTGTCTCCGCAGCAGGGTGCTATGCACCTGGCGGCCGCTACTCACATGTCGCGTCAGCCATTATGACGGTAACGACGGCTAAAGTAGCTGGCGTCAAACACATCTCAGCGTGCTCACCTACTCGCCCCGGCGAAGGCATGCACCCTGCTGTGCTCTATGCCCTGGATGTGTGTGGTGCTGACAACATACTAAACTTAGGCGGTGTTCAGGGCATCGCTGCCATGGCCTTTGGACTATTCGGCTGTTCGCCAGCTCGCGTATTAGCAGGTCCTGGTAATCAGTATGTCGCAGAAGCCAAGCGTATATTGTTCGGTCGTGTAGGCATTGATATGTTTGCAGGCCCAACTGAGAGCATGGTAATAGCTGATGCTAGTGCAGATCCAGCGATCGTTGCCTCCGATCTCGTCGGTCAAGCAGAACACGGTTACAATTCTCCTGTTTGGCTGATTTCATTGGATGAGAAACTTGCTATTGAAGTCAATAAACTCGTTCCGGAACTCATTGCTGACTTACCGACCTTAAACCGGGACAATGCTGCTATCGCCTGGGAAGAATACGGTGAAATCATGGTGTGTGATAGCCGTGAAGAAGTCGTTAAAGTCTCCGACAGCTACGCACCCGAGCATTTACAAATCCAGACTGACGATCTTGACTGGTGGCTTGAGAACCTCAACGACTACGGTTCACTGTTCCTAGGCGAAGAAACCACGGTTGCCTACGGTGATAAGGTTTCTGGACCTAACCACGTACTGCCAACAAAAGGTGCCGCACACTACACAGGTGGTCTATCCGTAGGCAAGTTTATCAAAACCGTTACATGGCAGCGCTCTACACGCGAAGCAAACCGCGAAATCGGTCAGGCTTGCGCCCGTATCTCACGTCTTGAAGGTATGGAAGGTCATGCACGCACAGCTGATGTCCGACTGGCGAAGTACTTTCCAGGTGAAAACTTTGACCTAACAGGCGAGTAGCAAATAATGACTACAAGCCTGGCACGATTTGATATTGCTGGACAAGTTGCTGTTGTTACCGGTGCCTCTTCTGGCATCGGTAAACATTTGGCATGCGCTTTGGCCGAGGCTGGCGCCAAAGTAGTTGTGGTTGCACGTCGATCAGACTCTATTCAGCAGTTAGCTGATGATATTGGCGGACATGCCATTGCTCAGGACCTATGCAGCGTGTCGGATTTTCCCGATTTCGCAGCTGATCTTTCTCAGCCGTTCGGGGCGCCACAACTGTTGATAAACGCCGCGGGTGTCAACCATCGGCAAGCACCTGAGGACATCACCGAAAGTTCGTGGAACCAGACCCTCAAGCTTAACTTGTCAGTGCCATTTTTTCTCAGCCGGGCGTTAGTGCCAGGTATGCAAGGCTGCGGTAGCATTATCAATATCGCGTCGCTGCAGTCTGTCAGAGCCTTTCCCAACAGCATGCCTTATGGTGCATCTAAAGGTGGGGTTGCGCAGCTTACGCGAGCAATGGCCGAGGCATGGTCGCCCTTGGGTATTCGCGCAAATGCGTTAGCTCCCGGTTTTTTCCCAACTGAATTGACTCAGGCCGTATTTGATAATCCTGAAAAAGCGGCAGCCAATGCTGCTCAAACTTGTATGGGTCGAAACGGTGCACTGGACGATCTGGTCGGGCCTGCTTTATTTTTGTGTTCAGCAGCGAGTTCCTACATGACAGGCCAGGTTTTATACGTTGATGGGGGGTTTACGGCCAAATAACCATTGCCCGGCATTTTGGTAAAACCGAGTTGAATTAACTCGGTTTTACCCCCATATTTGCAGAACAAAACAGGCCACTCTAACGGTTCTTCCTACATGAATATTTTTGCAAACTCGGCATTTATTTTCTGGATCGGCATGGCAGTTGTCATTCTGATCATTCTCAGTTCGTCAGTTAAATTCGTACCACAGAACACCGCCTTTGTAATTGAGCGATTTGGAAAGTTCAGAACCACCATGCTTGCCGGTTTAAACTTCGTCGTCCCGTTCATCGACAAAGTTGCCTACAAAGTCTCGCTGAAAGAATTGGCGTTAGACGTCCCTTCTCAATCAGCCATCACAAAAGACAACATCACCCTTACGGTAGACGGTGTTCTTTATCTCAAGGTGGTAGATCCTGAGAAGTCGAGCTACGGTATCGATAACTACATATTCGGCGTAACACAACTAGCTCAGACCACCATGCGTTCCGAAATCGGTAAAATCACGCTAGATCGTACATTCGAAGAACGTGATTCACTAAACGCCGCAATTGTTAATGCGATTAACGAGGCTGGAGAGGCTTGGGGTACAACCTGCCTACGCTATGAAATTAAAGACATCACACCACCCAAAAGTGTGTTGGATGCGATGGAACGTCAAATGAAAGCAGAACGTGATAAGCGAGCAACCGTCCTGGAATCAGAGGGTCAACGCCAATCTGCAATCAACGTCGCTGAGGGCCAGAAACAGTCCATCGTACTCGCAGCCCAAGCCCAACGAGAGCAGCAAATACTAGAAGCTCAGGGTGAAGCAGACGCGATCAGAACAGTTGCAGACGCGCAAGCTGAAGCGCTCGATACCATAGGTCGTGCAGCAGCAACACCGGAAGGCCAAAAGGCCATCCAGTTGGACCTGGCAACCAAAGCAATTGCAGCCAAGGCTAGTATTGCAAAGAACTCCACTATTGTATTAATGGACGGTAATAAGTCCGAAGCAAGTTCTGTCGTTGCAGAGAGCATGGCAGTCGTCGCCGCTATGAATTCCAGCGGTTCGTTCAACCAGTCAGGCAACTAGTTTCCGTCAAAGTTGTGCTAATACCATTCAATGAAATAGGAGCATCCTGTGATTGATGTAATTCTGGCAAACCAGGCAGCTGCCTGGATAGGGGTAGGCTTTCTACTTTTGGCCATCGAAGCGTTGGCCTTTGGCTTCGCTAGCGGCGTTCTGCTGTTTGGTAGCTTAGGAGCCATAATCACAGGCGCCCTCCTCTGGTTTGGATTAGTACCTGACTCATTCATAGCATCGATAGCGTGCTTTGCTATCAGCACAGCGGTTATAACAGCATTGCTCTGGTCACCCCTTAAACGCCTCCAAAGTGGCACTAAGCTCGGCAATGATCGTAGCAGCGATATCATTGGTCATACCTTTAACTTAAGCAGCGATATCAATCGTACGACCTGGAGTGAGCTAAAGTACTCTGGCATCAAGTGGAATATTAAACCCGCAGAGGATCTGGCTAACGATGTAATATCAGCAGGTACCCAGGTCAAGGTTACAGCAGTAAGCGTTGGAGCGTTTTTTGTTCAACCCGTATTAAAATAAGTACATCTCATCAACGCAGTCACATTCGCTTCGATAAGAGCTTCACAACCATTCAGCAATCCGTTGGTTACCAAATAGGTAAACCCCTAGCTACAGCGTACTTTCAGTATTTCGTGAACCGATCAAAACAGTCGGGGCTTGTCTTGTCACTGTTTGATCAATTTGGTGTTCAGGGGTGCTTGTCAGTAGTACCTTAAATTCTAAACACTTAAATTTGATCCTAATCAATACCCTC
>JBLIIE010000054.1:0-30004 GCA_047634635.1 Granulosicoccus sp.
GATTCGATGTAATCTCGCATATTTGCGACACCATGACAGAGCTTGGTTGGGGGCCCTATCAAAACGATCACGAGGATGCGAACGGACAATTTGAAATCAACTGGGACTTCAACGATGCATTGACTACCGCCGATCAATTGGCTTTTTTCAAGTTCATGGTCAAATCCATTGCAGAGTTACACGGCCTAAGAGCCACATTCATGCCCAAGCCGTTTACCCATCTGACAGGCAATGGTTGCCACGTTCATATTTCGGTATGGAGTAACGATAGTAAAACCAATCGCTTCGCTGATGATACTGGTGAACTTGGTTTATCAGATGAGGCCTATCATTTTATTGGTGGCCTGCTGGAGCACGGAGAGTCACTAGCGGCGATCACCAACCCAACGGTGAATTCCTACAAACGTATCAGTGCACCACCTACGTTATCCGGGGCTACTTGGGCACCCAGCTCAATTACCTTTGGAGGTAATAACCGCACACACATGATTCGTATTCCAGACGATGGTCGTATTGAGTTAAGACTCCCGGACGGTGCTGCAAATCCATACTTACTGATGGCCGTCATTCTTGCTGCAGGCATGGACGGTGTGGACAAGAAAATACCTTCTGGTGACAGACTTGACAATGACATGTATGCAAACCCTGAACTTGCTGGCAACAATTTGAAACAGTTGCCCATGAACCTACTTGACGCGATACGAAACTATGAAGACGATTCAGTACTAAAAGCTGCTATGGGCAATGAATTCAGCAATGCGTACTGCAAATTGAAACGCAATGACTGGAACAAGTACTCAAGCAGTTTGTCTCAATGGGAAAGTGACACGACACTGGATTGTTAAGCTTCGACTAGCAATTTTCAAAATAATCATAAACAACAGAGTTTACGACTCATTTCTTACCACCAAATACACCTGGAGAATTCTAACCATGACTGCAAGCTGGCGTTTTTCTGCCCTAGGCGATCGACATCGCGCTATGGGTTCGAATCTGGAGGACTGGAGTGGAATGGGCACCGCCTGGACCTATGACAAGGATCAGGAAGAGGAATACATAGCCATACGCACCAAAGCAGGTCTTATGGATGTATCTGGTTTAAAAAAAGTTCATATTAGCGGCGCTCACGCATCACATGTAATTGATCGTGCCACCACTCGCGACGTTGAACGTATCAGCCCGGGACGTGCGTCCTATGCCTGCATGCTAAACGATGCAGGAAAGTTCATTGATGATTGCGTCATCTACCGGACCGGTGCTAACACGTTCATGATTGTGCATGGCTCAGGTGCAGGTCATGAACAACTTACGCAGGCAGCCACAGGTCGTGATGTATCAGTCCGATTCGATGACAATCTACACGACATCTCTTTGCAAGGACCGTTGGCTGTAGATTTCCTAGAGAAGCATGTTGAAGGCATTCGCCAGCTCAATTACTTTGCACACATGCCAACTCGTTTGTTCGGTCACCCAGTAACTATTTCACGCACTGGTTACACAGGTGAGAGAGGTTACGAGATTTTTTGCCGTGCTCAGGATGCTCTGAATATCTGGGATACGATCGTCGAGCAAGGCGCTTCAATGGGAATCATTCCGACACGCTTCACCACGCTTGATTTATTACGTGCTGAAAGTTATTTACTGTTCTACCCATTCGACAACTCAGAAACATATCCATTCGAAAACGAAGGTCCGGGTGACACTTTATGGGAACTGGGATTAGACTTTACCGTTAGCGAAGGAAAGACAGGTTTCCGTGGTGCGGAAGAGCACTATCGCCTGCAAGGCAAAGAACGCTTCAAAATTTACGGTTTACTAATGGATGGTCTGGAACCCGCGGAAGAAGGCGCACCACTACTACAAAACGGCAAGCAGGTTGGTATTGCCACCATCGGCATGTACTCATCAATCAACAAACACAATGTTGCGATTGCCCGGATGCCAGTAGATTGCGCGAAGCCCGGTACAGAACTTCAAGTACAGAACAGTACGGGATTGATCAACTGCAAAGCAGCGCCAATGCCATTTTATGATGTCAATAAAGAACGCCGCATGGTGAAGGGTTAACAAAAACCTTAGAGACGCAAATCAAATGAGTCAGCCAGACGATTCAGCCATTCTTAGCAGACCTCGATACGGTGTTTTGACGCCGGTCGAGGCTAATTATCATCTGTTTGTTGCTGATGACAGCGGAGGTGATGCCATCATCGCCTTTGCTCAATTAGTCCCTGATAATTTTTTTGATAACGCTGAAATAATTTACGTTGTTAGCGATCCAGCTAAACAAGTTAATACTTTAGAGTCACTCGCAGCATTAAAGAGCCCTCGCTTGTATACCGGCCCTACTCTAGAAGCGGCCCTACCCCGAATGAGTGCATCTCTAGATCGAATGCGCATGGGCACCCAAGTATATATAAGCGGCAGTGAGAGCTTGTTGGGCTTGGCAACCATGACCGCCATGGAAGCCGGATTGGACTACCAGGCATTGCAGACCGAACATAGAGGCTCGTTGGCACGCCGCGTTCAATGCGTTCATTGCAAGGGTATTACCTCAGATGTGACTACCCAACCTGCCGAGTGCAAACACTGTGGATTACTCCTGTTGGTTCGTGATCACTATTCGCGACGTTTTGCAGCATTTCAAGGCGTCAACATTAATGCAGAGGACCCTACAGACATACCAGAAAAAGAGGAGACATTCTTGTGAGCATGAATAAACTGGATGTCGTAGTAACCGATGTAGTCACAGTCAACTCTCTGATCAAACGCTTTCATTTTGCACGTGCTGATGGCCAACCTCTACCTGCATTTTCTGGTGGCTCACATGTTGTTGTAGAAATGCAAGACGGTGACACGCTCAGACTCACACCCTATTCCTTAATGAGCTCGCCTCTGGACACCAGCGACTATCAGATAAGTATCCGCCGAGATGATCAAGGCAGGGGTGGTTCCTTGTATATGCATAACTATGTCAAAACAGGCATGCCCATGCGACTCAGTTATCCGGCAAACCTATTTTCTCTAGACAAACGATCACCCAAACAACTGATGTTCGCAGGCGGTATTGGTATCACCCCGTTTTTGGCACAAAGCCAGCAACTGATCGCAACCAATGGTAACTTTGAACTTCACTACAGCGCTCGTAGCACTGAACTGGCAGCTTATGGCACCGAACTAAAACAATCGATCGGACATCGATTGCATATGTACTACGACGATCAGAATCAAAGAATAGATTTTGATGCATTACTAAGCTCGCAACCAGCCGGTACGCATCTTTATGTCTGTGGCCCTGCACCCATGATTGAGCATGTTCTTAAACGCTCTGCTGCGATGGGTTGGCCAGCGAGCCATATACATTACGAACACTTCAGCAAAGCTCCCCCAGGTGAAGTATTCACTGTAGAGCTCAAAGCTAGTAATAAAACTATTGAGGTGGGCGAAAATCAATCCCTGCTTGAGGCTATCGAAGCAGCGGGTATCGATGCTCCTTATCTGTGTCGCGGTGGCGCTTGCGGTCATTGTGAAACAGATGTTGTCGAGTGCAAAGGCACTCTGCTGCATGAAGACCATTGGTTAGAAGACGAAGAGCGTGACAGTGGTAAAAAAATAATGCCGTGCGTATCTCGTTTTAAGGGGCAGCGATTGGTGCTGGATCGGTGAGATACCCCATTGCCACATCCGTTACGATTTCAACGGCCATTCATAGCGTCTAACTACAGGATATAAGTCATGGCAACAAATGCCAGCGATTTGCCTTTTCGTCAAGAAACGTATAGAGACGATTTTACGTTTAAAAACTCACCAGAGACGGTAAAACGCGCACCGTTCCCTTTTGATAAAGACTCGTATATGTATGCCGTCAATATGGAACAGCATCGCAATGGTCGAAGCGGCACTGCATTTGAGCAGCCGATTGATGTAGACGAACATTATGTTGCTGAAATGCAGGACCGCGCGCTCGTGCTGGACGAAGACCCTTTGCGATACCAAAGCTTGCCTCACATGAATCTTGCAGGATGGGACGCGCTTGAGTTGTTAATGACAAGTAAAGCGATCAGCTACCCGGAGTGGTTTTCTTTGGCCCGCAACGGCAATCAATGGCATTGGGTAAACCGCCCTATGGGCATCGATCAGCATTTTGTTTTTGGTGATGAAACAACATTGCCATACGAACCTCTTGAATACATCACTCGTCAAGCACAAGGAGATTTTTGTGTTCTTGATGAGAGACAAGGCAATTTATGGATGGATGCCGGCATGATTACTACGCAGGCGGACTGGTCTCTAGATTTCGATATAGGCATGAATTTTTTTGAATGGCATGCCCCCGTTCCGTTGGCGCATGAAAAAGGTATTTTCATCCGTGCGTTAAAGTACTTATTGGCGATACAACAAGACACTCCAGCAAGACGACTCAACTGGACGATGACGGTTAATCCTCGGCTTGATACCAGCCCTGAAAATTTTCATATCTGGGGACCGGAAAACACCCATATCACACCGGACAATGTCGTTGACAAGCTCTTTCTTCGAATTGAGCTACAAAGTTTTTGGCGTTTGCCTCGATCAAATGCATTGCTATTTCCTATTCGCTGTTACTTTCTGAGCATGCGAGATTTATCGACTGTACCCAAATGGGCAACGCGTATGCATCGTGTGCTTAAAACTCTTCCACCAGAAATTGCGTCTTATAAGGGTTTAGATAACTATCGCGATATAGCTATCGATTGGTTGTCACAGCATGACGATGGGACACCAACTTCTGAAGGACCTTTCGCCGATTAACCCAACCTAAGGAGATGTATTACAACCTCACTATTTTTTCACTATAAATTCCCGACAATAATAATAATAAATGTACCACTACACCCTAAAGGATCACCGCCGAAAATTTCACTAAAGACTGGCAAAGAGTCACTGTGATCGAGGCACGTCTGTGCATCGATAAACCTTCCGGTTGTGGTCAGACTTTTAAACTAATCACATTCGGAGATCCTTGAATGGATAATGAACTAGGTGCCCTAGGCATCATATTTACGGAGTTTTACTACTGGGTTACTGTTGTTTTCATGTTTTTAATACATGTAGGCTTCTGTATGTACGAGGTGGGAGCAACCCGCCAGAAAAATCACATGCACACCTTAATGAAGAACACCATGATCATTCCATTGGTCACGGTATCCTTCTACTTTTTCGGATGGTGGATCTACTTTGCTTTTCCGAATGGCCCATGGATCATTGGCGATCTGCTCGCGGCGCCTTTCGCCACAGCCAACAGTGAATTGATGGGTACCCATCTGGGTGGCCCTCCCGTACAAGGAGCACTTACTCCTGAAGACACAGCCTTCTGGGCGCGAATCAATGGAGTGTTTTTCGCCGCCTTTCTGCTGTTTTCATGGACTGCAGCATCCATTGTTTCAGGTGCCGTAATAGAACGCATTCGTTCTAGCGCATTCTGGATACTGGCTGTTCTGATCGGCTCAGTGTTCTGGATTATCGATGCTTCTTGGGGTTGGCACCCAGATGGCTGGATGGTGCAGAAGCTTGGCTATCACGATGCCTACGCGTCTGGTGTTATCCATGCAGTAGCAGGTGGTTTTGCACTGGGTATTCTTATCCCGCTCGGCGCACGCATAGGTAAGTTTGATAAGGACGGCAATCCACGCAACATTGGTCCTCGCAACCCCTGGCTTGTCACTGTCGGCTTGTTCTTGATCTATACCGGCTTCTGGGGCTTTTATGCGGCCTGCAATGTACCGATAATTGATATTCAAGCGGGTGACGGTGTGATCTTCTCGGCAACCAATATCTATCTTGGCCCAACCACACTCTCAGCTATAACCCTTAACTTTCTGATGTCATTATCAGGCGGCATGATGGCAGCCTATCTAGTGTCAAAAGGTGATGCGTTCTGGACTTACTCGGGTGGCCTAGCAGGAATCATTGGGGCTTCGGCGGGTAATGATCTCTACCACCCTATCCAGGCCATGTTTATCGGCGCTGTTGTCGTAGTCATCGTCTACAAACTGCACTTCTGGGTAGAACGTAGATTTAAAATTGATGATGCGGTTGGCGCAGTTGCTGTTCATGGCTACGCCGGATTCTTAGGTGTTGTAATCGCTGGATTCATGTTGTGGGGCTATCCCACATCACCGAACCCAGAGTACGCAATCATTACGCCATGGGGTAATTTTATCGGCGCACTCATCATGTTCGTTATTCTGGGCTTTCTACCAGGCTTTATTTTTGCCTCGATACTCAAGGCCTTGGGCATTTTAAGAGTACCTGCCGCAATCGAAATCGTCGGGCTCGATGTTAGCGCCACCATTTTGCAAGAGCACGAAGAAGCTGAGATGGTTAAAGCTGAACGTCGAGCAGTTCTTGCCTCACATCCTTCCGGAGAATAACAATGTCTACAGGCAGCATTGAAAGCTGGACAGGCAACATCGCTGAAATTGGTGCAGCTTACCCATTTGTGGGTATAGAAACGCCGATGATGATAGCGGGTGTTGTATTTTGGATTTGGTGGCATATTGCTCAGTTACGAGCAGAAAACCGTGAGCTCGATAAAGAAGTTCGCAAGCATGGAAACGCTGAGGCTATGAATAAAGTGTTGAACAACAACGATCCAAATAAACGCTAAATCATAATAAATTCAGTCCTTTCAGTTCGCCGGGCAAGCGGTGTCTTTCCCGGCGTCTTTTTGACTTATATAAACCGTTAGTGAGGGTTGATCACTTACAAATTCTCAGAAGTTTTAGGACTTTTCTGGCTAGATTGAGGGTAAGTAATAACTGATAAATACCGAGCCGGTAACTCAATCAACTTCACAGGTCCGTGTGGAGCATCAGCGTCGAAATACAAGGAATCGCCTGGCTCCATTAAAAAAGTTTGATCGCCATGACGATATTCGACTCGCCCTTCAAGAAAATAGAGATACTCAATACCATCGTGTTGGAACGTGGGAAAGACATCTGAATTATCGTTGAGCGTAATCATGTACGGCTCACCGACGACTCCGCTTTCATTCGCACCCAAGTAACCCAGCAACTGGTATTGATGCCCTGCACGGGTTCCACGTCGCTCCATTGATACACCTTCACCGCTCTTCACTTGCACAGCCACACGCTCTTCTTCAAAACGTCTGAGTAAATGGGATATGGGTACGCCGAGAGCGTGTGACAGAGACTGAAGCGTGGTTAGCGATGGAGACGTTAGTCCGTTTTCTATTTTGGACAACATGCCCAAGGATAAACCACTACTTTCTGCAAGGTCTGATACTGTGATACCTAGCTGTTTACGCAGCGTGCGAACCTCAAGGCCAATAGCGACTTCCAACTTGCGCTCGCCATCGCCACGGACAGCGTGCGGATTCTGCTTTAGTGGGAGCTTACCCGCCACCTCTGACACAACCGGGTCATTAATTGCTTCGCTATGCAAATGATTTGTCATGAGTGACTAACTCTCGGGCAACCCTCGTCTGTTTGACATAGACAATTGTATTTCAGCACAGACCTAGCATCGCATTTATTGCTTATTCAAAAAGTACCTTGCCTAGCCTACCAGATATAGCACCGGCAATATCTCTCCAGATTCACAGGACTGCGTCATTTGGTTTGCTGATTTGGTGAACTCTATCTCTGGTAAACCCGAATATAATCGATCTCGAAGCGCACTGAAAATGGTGTCGTTTCGTCGGCAGCGCCAGGGAAACTTCCACCCACCGCAAGATTGGCTAACAGATACATTTGTTCGTCAGACACGTGATCACCTTCGACTCGCCCTGTTTCCACATCGTCCACATACCAGACAATACGACCCTCTTCCCAATCTACCCGATACGTATGGAATTCTTGAGAAAAATCACTAACGGTTGATCGACACTTAGTGGAGGTATCATCAGTAAATAACCCATCGCCATTATCATTGCAAACATTGTGTTACGCATGATTTGCTGTGGTGGTTTGATCGCCAATTGCTTCAATGATGTCGATCTCAGGATCCTCAGGTGGGTCCTGTTTGTAATAAGCATTCAACAACCAGACAGCACTCCATAAACCTTTTCTGGCGGGCATTCGAGCACGAGCCTCAACCCGGCCGTACTTGAACCTGAAAGAGTTATAGCTGGTAATGATGCCTGACAGATACGGTTGACGATTGAGTGCGAAACCATTGTCGGCGGTGTTCAGCACACGACTGGTCTGATCAACTGCGTTGCCATCCCTGTCAACTGCAGTCACTCGAAACTTGCGATCAATGCCTGGGACTAGATCTCTAATAAAAAGGGAGCGTCCGTCAGTATTAACAATGAAACTGTCGTTGTCCTACAATATCGTAACGACTAGCACCATCTACAGAGTTCCAACTAATTTCGGCTGTCGAGTTGGACAATACAGTAGACTCAATAACCAAACGTGCACTTTGTTCGGCAGCTGGCGTAATCCCATCACCTGTATTAAGTGTGTGACTCTGCTCAATGATTATTTCATCTCATCCGTCGAATGCGATCACTTGGTAGCTATAGTTCTGCCCCTCTGTGAGACCAACTTCATAGAGACTTTTATAGTCACCACCTTCCAGAGATCTGTAGAGTTCATCGTTTCGATAAATTTCGTATTGAGCTGCTCGGTTGGGTGCCTGCCACATTATTTCGGCTCAGCGAAATGAATAGACTTTAGAAGTCAACGCTAAAAAGAACAACGTTTCTGCTGCACCAGGCTTAGGCCTATCTGCGGTATTCACAGTTAGCTGTGCCGTTACCAGCCGATTACCGTTTGAGTCCATAGCGACCACTTCATACGCGTAGTCGATTCCATCGCGCAAGTCTGTTTAGAAGTAAGATCTACCCGTCGCCGTAGCTTGCGACAGTCCGTCTCCAAAAATTTCATAGAGAAACGCATTCACAGGTACCCGCCACAACGGCTCAACTGCATTGGCGGAATAGATGGAGCGGGTGAGGTAGAGGAGGAATCTGTCGAAGGGTGTTTTTACTGCCTCTATGGACAACACACTGTCAGCTACTTTGAATGGTGTGTCGTCAAATTGTCCATCATTTTCATAATACTGAGTTTCATCATTGATGATGACTCCTGGGCCCCACAGATACTCTGTTTCCCAACGCCCAAGCTGGAACTTCGAGCCGCTAAAATTTTCTTCAAATACTACCTGATATTCGTTTTGCGGATTAGGTGCCTCAAAAGTGTCAGCAAAAACCATTTGTGAAGAGAGCCCTACTGCCAGTAGCAGTAAAGATTGTTTGATCATGAATAGACCATTACTTCAAAGATAGTCGGTCATTGTACTCGTTGTAGCGAAGGCACCTGCAGGTAGCATTACCCAGGTGCCCTCGCGTTTAGCCAAAAAATTACATTTGGTTACTTCAGAGCTCGTGAAACAATGAACCCTAATTCACTGTTACCCAGCGAAGAATAAAGAAGTTGTCACTACGCTGCGTCAGTGAGACGTTGTCTTTGGACGCCCAGATTAGAGGCTGAACGTACATTGGGATATAAGACACTTCTTTCTGCATTATTCCATGCACTTCATCGACCATGGCTTGTCGCTTGGTTGCATCCAGTTCTTTCTGAATCACAGGCAACAATTCATCTATTCGAGCATTCGAGTATCCACCAAAATTCCAACTACCCAATTTTTTCTCTTTGTTCGGCGTTGAGGCAAGGAAACGAATCGGATGCTCTGCATCAAAAGTACCTGGCGACCAACCTAGAAGATACATGTCAAATTTATCTTCACGTAGCTCAGGCCAGTAGTTTCGAACAGGCATGCTAGTCAGTTTCGCATTCAAACCCACTTTTGCCATCATTGAGGCTGCTGCTTTGCAGATCGACTCATCATTAATGTATCGATCGTTAGGGCATTGCAGACCAAAACTGAACCCATCAGGGTAACCCGCGTCAGCAAGTAAAGCTTTTGCCGCTGCTGGGTCGTAAGCTAATCTGTCACCTAAGCCCTTCGAATACCCATTCATGAACTCTGATACTAATTGAGCAGCCGGCTGCGCATTGCCGCGCATAATTTTCGAAATCAGCGTTTCAACATTAATTGACTGATACGCAGCTTGGCGTACACGAACATCTTGGAACGGGTTTTTGCCGCTGACATCATCAGAAAAAATCAACGCATCTCCATCGTGCTTGAAACCAAACATGATGACTCGGGCTTCAATACCCTGGTGAACAGTAAATCCACTGCGCTCTTTCATACGAGGCACATCTTGCAGAGGAATAGGCGAGATGAAATCGATTTCACCTGACAGCAACGCGGCCATACCAGTTGCACTTTGCCCAATTGGTGTAAACACCGCTTTGGTGATATTAGATTCAGAGGAATCCCACCAGTTAGCAAACGGCGCTAGTTCAGTGCTGACACCTGGGTCACGTGCAGTTACGGTAAACGCTCCTGTGCCGTTGGTATTGCGGGTTGCGAAATTTTCAGCCTCTTTAGATGGACGCTGCGAAGCGTTAGACTCTGACCACTCACGATCCATGATCATGAAGTTAGCGATAGAGCCTGGGAACAGCGGATTCGGTGCCTTGGTGAGGAAGTCGATAGTGAAGTCGTCGACAACCTTTACCTCACTAACGGGGGCAAACCATGATCGTGCATCTGATTCTTCTGAAGAAGCGCGCTCGTAGGAGAACAGCACATCATCAGCTGTAAATGTTGCACCATTATGGAAGGTAACGCCTTCACGTAAATTGAATCTCCAGCCACCTTCTGGAATCTGCTCCCAACTAGCGGCCAAAGCAGGTTCAGCTTGCATCTGCTTATTGCGTCTAACCAACCCTTCATACACGTTATTCAGAAAGCCAAGTACAGGTGCTGTATTACTCGCGTGGGGATCCAAAGTTTGCGGGTCAGTTTTACCTGCCCATCGGAATGTCTCAGCGGATGCACTTATCGGCGCAAGGGCAGTTATCCCCGTGGCCAGTATGACGGCTAATCCAGCCGTCGGCAAATGTCGACGAATCATGGTTTTATTCCTTTTGAGTTAATTGTTGTTCGTATACTTGCCAGATCGACTAAATCACAAGCTTTCAATGGCAACCTAGCTACTTAAAGCCCGTTCCAGAAAATTCAGTCGATCCTGCCCCCAGAAAAGCTCACCGTTTACACTGTATGTCGGTGAACCAAAAACCTCTTTTTCATGTGCCATTTTGGTGGTTTCCATCATCTTACCCTGCACATCAGCGTCAGCTGCTGCTGCCAACAGAGCCGGACCATCCAGACCACAATCATTTGCAATAGACATCAAGGTAACGGTGTCAGCTATGTTTTTTTCATCGCGCCAGACAGCGGTGAGATGAGCATCGCTTAATATTCCCGCATCCGTGCCACCAGCCGCATAAACCATAGCTGCCGCCATGGATTGATCCGCAGGGAAAAAAGCCGGCATTAAGTTCATGGGAACATTCAAATAGCTGGACCATCTCTTCAACTCGTCCATACGAAGACGTTGCCGTGATGGGTGTCGTTTAGCAAGTGGTAATCCACCCATATTCCCGAATGTCGAGCCAACGTCAATCGGAAGATAATTAACTTTAATATCCGCACGTTCTTTAAGACTATTGAAGCGATCAATAGCTAAATAACTCCATGGCGAGATAAGGAAGTGGTAATAGTCTACAGTCTTGGGCACAGTGCACCGACTCCTTCGAAACAGTGGAAACAAGGTATATGGAAAGCGCAAGCTCTCAACCGTCCTGACAGTATAACCACCGATGTGTTCCAACTACGACACTCAGATTAAATTCGCTTCGCAGCCACATATGTTTTAGCGCCTGCAGTTGCCCTAACCCAGATCAAATCTGCCAAACTCTCGCCATGTTTCAGGTACTCAAACAAACGTGGGCCCTCATGCTGGGGATGCTGCTCCTAATGCTCGGAAACGGCCTGCAGGGCACGTTGCTGGGCGTGCGTGGCTCATTGGAAAATATCGATTCGTCCACCATGGGCTACATCATGGCTGGATATTTTTTAGGTTTTTTAGGGGGCTCCCAAATCACCCCCATCATGTTGAAAAGAGTCGGCCATGTGCGAGTCTTCGCAGCGCTCGGATCCCTTGTGTCTGCAGCGTTTATTCTCTACGCAGCAGTTGTCGACCCCATTGCCTGGTGGCTTTTACGGGTGCTGGTCGGTTTCTGTTTTTCAGGGATATATGTGGTCGCCGAAAGCTGGCTGAATCACTCGACAACCTCTCAAACTCGTGGCAAAGCCCTGTCTTTATACATGATGGTGCAAATGGCCGGTATGATAATGGGACAGCTGTTGCTCAACATTTCTGATCCCAGTGGTTACAACTTGTTCGTATTGATAACGGTCCTGGTATCCATCTCATTCGCACCGATGCTGCTGTCCTCCTCTGCCAGCGCACCGGTGCAGACATCAGCTCGGGCGATGCCTTTAAAAGAACTCATTAAAACTTCACCACTGGCGTGCTTCGGCATTCTGTTGCTAGGAGGAATCTATGCAGTTTTATATGCAATGTCGCCAGTCTATGCCACGGAGCGAGGCCTGACCATTGTCCAAACTTCCTATTTTATTACAGGCATATTTCTGGGAGGCATGCTGTTTCAATATCCTATTGGCTGGCTATCAGACAAATTTGACCGTCGCTATCTGATTATTGGAGTAACCGCTGCAGGTTCAATGGTTGCACTTTTCGGGCTTTATTTTGGAGATACGTTTACCGCTCTTCTTGTAACCGCGGTGGCTTTAGGCGGTTTGTGCAATCCTCTTTATTCACTGCTAGTTGCTTACGCCAATGACCATCTGGAATACGATCAGATGGCATCAGCAGCTGGAGGTTTATTATTTATCAATGGCTGTGGCGCTATGACCGGCCCTATAATTGTTGGTGCTGCGATGACACATTTGGGCATTGACTGGTTCTTCATTATCCTGGTTCTTCTGCTAAGTGCCATTTGCTTCTACGGCATCTATCGTATTAGCCAAAGAACCTATAAAGTGGTTGACGAAGCGACACCGTACTTGCCAATATCTGCGAACACTACTATCTATGCAACAGGATTCGCCATCGATGCGATGGTAGAGGAGCAGTTGGAAGACCTTGAAGAGGCGGAGGAAATCTTCGAATCCCGACCTTACGACCGTCAAGTTATACAACGAATGAACGATCAAGATACTAAAGAGTAGGAACCTGGACAGCAAAAGCTCATCTATTGTGAGAATTTGTGCCGCAGCAAAACTCCTAATGCGGTGATTTCGCTCTTACCAACTCTCTGTACAGCGTAAACAACCCCATAGATATAACGATAGCAGAACCCAATATCGTATATTTGTCTGGCACTTCAGCAAAGAAGACATACCCGAGAACAATGCTGAACAACAAACTCGTATAGCGATAAGGCACAACATAGGCAACCTCCCCCGTTCGCATCGCCAGAATTATGAACTGATACCCAAAAAACAGGAAAACCGATGCAAGCCCAAGCGTTTTTATCTGTGCGGTTTCTGGTGGCACCCAGCTTCCTTGAATCAACACCAATCCGAACCCGAATAACGATACAAGCGCAGCCGTAGCGGCAGTAACCAGTAAGGATGGCAAGGCCTTTGGCAATGCTCGCGTTGATAGATCTCTGGCCGCTGCAAACAATACAGATATAGCTACCAACACCGAGGCGGGTTCAAATCCTGTGCTTCCTGGCCTGATAATAATAAGCACACCAAAAAAACCCACAGCTATCGCCAGCCAGCGTCGCCACCCAACAGCTTCTTTGAATACCAGAGCAGCTCCCAGGGTAACTGCTAGGGGTAAGGATTGAAGTATTGCCGAAATATTGGCAAACGGCAGCTGCATCAATGCAGACAGAAAAAAGAGGGTTGCCAGCAGTTCCATGCTGGCGCGTAGAAAAACAATGCCAACAAAGGCTTCACGAATACGTGGAATCAAGCCCCTTTGCCAGATAAGCAGCATGATGAACAGGCTCAGAAAAAGACCACGAAGACCCATAATTTGCCCAGTAGGCAATGCACCGTCCAGTGTTTTTATAAGAGCATCGTTAATGGCGAAACCTGCCATGGAGAGCACCATAAACAGACTTGCACGAATATTGTCAGACATTCAGCCGCCATAGCGAAGAGTTGAGATACGTTCTACTCCTGTATGCCCCATATTGCGAGGATTCCTGATTGGTCCAGATTATGCGAGCGCACCGAATACCAAACATTTACAATCCAATACTTGCTAAAAAAATATCACAAGATCAATGAATATATCGCAAAGGTGATGTTGTAAATCATCGCGGCTTATTCACAGACTTCATACGAATACAATCTGACTCCCTTGTCAAATCGGCCTATAGTGTTGGTCTCTCTTATGGTTAACTTCGGGTATCGGATTCTGAACAATGACGACGTTGAATAGCTTGCCAAGTGACCTCAACGAGAGTACCGATGCCGATGGCAATTGGCACGAAGCATGGTCGCCTGTACTAACTGCGCTGAGTCATTTCGATAACACTCAGATTACATCCTGCCAGCACGAACTCCAGCGTCGGTACCGAGAAAACGGCCTAGCCTTTGGCGCATCGATAAAACGTAAAGCAGGTCATCGCCCCTGGAATCTCGACCTGATGCCACAAATAATGGCTGGCGCGGACTGGCAGGCATTGGAGAGTGGATTACAACAGAGAGCCAGGCTCAAATCCGCACTTCTTAAAGATTTATACGGCGAACAACGTGTATTGCACGACGGAATTATCCCGGCAAAAGCAGTATTTGCTCACAATGGTTTTATTGAAAGTGCCGTTGGTATTCCTATCTTTGATAGCATGCCGATGTACAGCGCGGATGTCTCAAGATCTCCATCGGGAGATTGGTACGTAGCCGACGATATATGCCAAGCACCCAACGGCATTGGCTATGCTCTAGAAAATAGATTAATCCTCTCTGGCGTGCTGTCGAGTCTTTATCGGCATACCCGCGTCCGCAGATTGGCAGAGTACTTCAAGCACATGCGAAATGTGCTTTTCCAGCACGTCGATAGCAACGCCCGATGCGTCATTCTAGGCTACGGTGCTTCGCACCACTATCACTTCGAACAAGCCTACTTATCAAAGTACTTGGGCTACACGCTAGTGCAGATTAACGACCTCACTGTACGAGGAAAGCACACCTGGTTAAAAACCGTCGACGGAATGCAACAAGTCGATGTCATTTTCCGGTTTGTCGACGACGCCGATATCGATCCATTAGCTGGCGATAGTAACAATACCCAAGGAGTCCCTGGTCTACTGCATGCCGCTCGAGAAGGTGGCGTCATAGTCGTCAACCCTATAGGGATAGCTGCAGTCGAAAATCCAGCCTTTAACGTATGGCTTCCAGAACTCTGCCAATTTCTTCTCGACGAACCGATAGAGCTTCTGGGGACGCCCACTTATTGGCTGGGTGATGAGCAACACAAATTATGGGTGGAAAATCACCTCGAAAATCTGTTGATTCGCGATATTGATACACGCTCGCAACTACAAGACCCAGCTTTAATGTCAGACGAACAAATCAGCACATTACGATATCAGGTTGAAGAAGAACCAGAAAGGTTCATCGCACAAGAACGAATTGGCCGGTCATCAACTCCCACACTGATCAACGAAACTATTGAACCCCGCCAGTTGACCATGCGCATGTACCTAATGAGCAAAGGAGACTCCTACCGGGTTATGCCTGGTGGCTTGGGCTTACTCGACATGCAAATAGGCGGTGGACGCAGAAACATTCGTGACATGGAATCTAGCAAAGACATTTGGGTCGTGTCGGACAAGTCGGTACCCCATGACACATTATTAGACAAAAACAAGAACAACACTTCTTTTAGAATTGTCGATGGGGAGTTACCCAGCAGCGTTGCGGAAAGTCTATTTTGGTTAGGCCGCTATGCTGAAAGAATCGAGAGTTCTGCACGTGTACTGCTAGGTGTCTGTTTGCACCTGCGTTCTGACGAACGCTTTCAGGACGAAGACTCAGCAGTCGCATCGTTAGCTGCATTATTAAAATCAACAACCGAAGTGACAGGCACCTTGCCAGGATTCATAGGCGATGGAGCTAGCAAAAAAATTGCCGACCCGAATAAAGAACTTTTGTCTCTATTGTCCGATGGAGAAAAAACCGGGTCGCTCCCGAATACATTAGAAAGTTTAAGTTACAGCGCTGCGACGGTGAGGGATCGCTTATCTATTGATATGTTGCGAGTCATCAACTCTCTGGACGATCATCATGATGAGCTACAAGCATTGCAGCATCAATCATCACTTCTAGAGAGCGCAACGTTAAATAGCGCAATCGACACACTCAATGCTCTGCTTTTTTCAACTGCAGCCCTATCAGGCTTAACAAGAGAGAATATGACTCAGGGCGACGGGTGGCGCTTTCTTCAAATTGGCAAACGACTAGAGAGAGCATCACAAACATCTGTACTACTATCCACTGTGTTCTCACAGTATCGAGATAATAACTACGCTCTTGAAGATTTATTGAGTGTCCTGTGCAGCGCCATGACTTATCGAAGCCGTTACCGAACCTTGATCGAACCCTTTTTAGTGCTCCATCTTTTGGTCTCTGACGAAACCAACCCCCGATCATTAGGATATCAATTAAAAAATCTGGAGGCAGAGATACAGTTACTACCGGGTAGACGAAAACCTGACTACCAGGAGCCTGCACTTCGAACGGCCACTGAAGGCTTAGCGAGAACCCGACTCCTTGATCCTGTCAGCTTATTGCAGCAAGATAGTCAAAGTCAGCAAAAGCTAAATGTCTTTTTGAGTGCTATAAAAAAGGTGCCAGAGGACATAGCCAATGCTATTTCGGCCCAGTATTTTACACACACAGAGGCGCCTAACGTTCTGTACAGCGGCTTCGACATGATTGAACCACCAACTGACAAAGACTTTTAACTTGAAACTGAATATTCGACATGAGACCCATTATGAATATGCGGGCACAGTTTCGCATTCAGTCAATCAGTTGTGTGTCATTCCTAGAAGTACAACGACCCAACAAATACTAAACAATACGTTACGTGTAGATCCGGCTCCAGAAAAAATCTATTCCTGGAAAGATAGCTTTGGAAACTCTCAGGCACACTTCAGTATCGAAGAAAGCCATGGCCAATGCGTTATCGAATCGATATCGCTGGTTGAAACTACAACTACGACTCCAATAGCATTGCCTGTCAATACAAATTTACCTCAGCTAAAAGCGACGCTTGCTACTGACTATAGCGACGATGGGTTACTAGCCAGCAAGTGCTTACTACCAACTCAGCACGTACGAAAGCTAACAGGCAGCCAATCGATCGTTACGCAATTATCTAAAGAATGCCGTTCCGTTACGGCCTTCGCTGAACAACTCATGCAATGGATCTTCACCGAGTTTGAATACGACCCCAATTTTTCATCAGTCGTGACATCAGGACAGAAGGCCTGGGACGCAAAACGTGGCGTATGCCAAGACTTTGCACATGTTGCATTGGCAGTTCTTAGAGAAGCTGGTATTCCAGCACGTTACGTCAGCGGCTATCTGGAGACTCTACCGCCGCCGGGTGAAAAGAAATTACAAGGCAGCGATGCATCTCATGCCTGGTTCTCTGTGTACTCACCCGGCGACGGTTGGTTTGATTTTGATCCAACAAACAACAAACGACCAGATCAACATTATGTTACGACCGCCTGGGGTCGAGACTATGCCGACGTTGCACCACTAAAGGGCATTGTCTATGGAGGTGGTAGCCAAACTGTAACAGTTTCAGTTGACGTGAACAGAGTAGATGGTGCATTGTATATAGCTGCGGCAAACAACCAGTTATAGATAGTATTTCACGTACAGGGATAACTAAAAAAAGCCAATGAGTAATTGCTGGTCGAACTACAAATCAGGTTTTTATGACGAGCTAGTTGATTTAAATGGTCAGCCACGAAGTGCAGCGACCACCCTATTTGATTATTTGGGTAATCTATCAACTGAAGATTTGGCAACGCGAAAAAAAGCGGCCGATCTCGCCATTAAACAAATGGGAATAACGTTCTCTGTCTACTCTGAAAACGGCAACATAGACAGAGAGTGGCCTTTCGATATTGTTCCCAGAATTATAGAAAGCACCGAGTGGCATCAAGTCCATAGAGGGCTAGAGCAGCGACTAAAAGCTCTAAACCTATTTATCGATGATTTGTATCACGAGCAACGAATTGTCAAGGACCGCATTGTTCCAGCTGAGCTATTCGCTACGTCAAAGAATTTCAGAAAACAGTGCATCGGAATAAATCCGCCGCATGGAGTTTGGGCGCATATATGCGGCACCGACTTAGTCCGTGATACTGATGGCACCTTGTATGTACTTGAAGACAATCTCAGAGTGCCCTCTGGTGTGTCTTACATGCTCGAGAACCGGGAGGTCATGAAAAGAACCTTTCCGGATATATTTCAGGAATGCACAGTATTGCCTGTCAATGACTATGTACAAAACTTGCGGCAGACTCTCTCATCGCTCAGTACCAACGAGCAGCCCTTTATTTGCGTGCTAACACCTGGCGTGTTTAACTCAGCGTACTTTGAACACACATTTCTAGCTCAACAGCTGGGAGCAGTACTTGTCGAAGGTAGTGACTTGCTAGTCGATGATGACGACTGCGTTTATATCCGCAATGTAGAAGGACTACAGAAGGTAGACGTCATCTATCGGCGAGTAGACGACGAATTCCTTGATCCAGAAGTTTTCAGAAAAGACTCAACGCTCGGAGCCAAAGGCCTTATCCGAGCATGGAAAGCTGGGAATGTAGCTATTGCCAACGCACCAGGAGCCGGGGTTGCAGACGACAAAGTAGTGTATTCCTACGTGCCCGAAATCATTCGATACTACCTCAATGAAGAGCCGATAATCGCGAACGTCCCAACCTGGCGCTGTGAGAATCGAGAATCGCGTGAACATGTTTTAAACAACCTGGATTCACTAGTTGTTAAACCTGCGAATGAGTCTGGCGGATACGGAATGCTGATAGGTCCGCACTCAACTCAACAAGAGCGCGATGAGTTCAAGATATTGATTAATGGTGATCCAAGAAATTACATTGCCCAACCCACATTAGGGCTTTCCACATCACCCACACTGACAGACAAGGGAATCGTTCCAAGACATGTTGATTTACGTCCTTTTGTTCTTCAAGGCGCATCGATGAGCGTGACAACAGGTGGCCTTACACGTGTCGCCATGGTCGAAGGCTCATTAGTGGTGAACTCATCGCAAGGCGGGGGTAGCAAAGACACCTGGATTGTAGATACAAGCGGTCGCGCGATCGCCGACGCTGCTAGCTAGTAGGACACAAACAACATGCTATCGAGAGTAGCCAATCACACCTACTGGTTAGGTCGATATCTGGAACGTGCCGAAGATATGGCGCGCACGATGACAGTGCACGATCACATGCTAATGGACTTGAGCGAATTTGATCGTGGCTCTACCTGGTATCAGCTTATTGCGGTCAACAGCAACGAGGCGCTGTTTGCCGAACAGTTTGACAACCCCAGTGAACAAGACATTCTTCAATTTCTAGTTACCAACCTAGAAAATCCCAGCTCTACAGTCAGCGCTCTCAGTGGCGCCCGTTACAATCTGCGAGCCTGCCGCTCCGTACTGCCAAAGGCCATGTATGAACTGGTCAATGAGGTTTGTTTAGCTGCCGCTGACGTATCAGGGAAAAGTATTAGCGCAACGCAAAGGCGGAGTTTTCTTAACAGCATTGAACACCAATTGCTCGCGATCGCAGGTGCTGCCACCGGCAGCATGAGCTACAACAAGGCGTTTCTCTTCATGAGCATCGGATGTTTTCTGGAACGCGCAGACATGACATCACGCATAATTGACGTCCGTTCCGCCGATTTGCTCAAATCTCAAAATACATCCAATCCGACGCCCTACGAAAACTCGCAGTGGATCGCAATCTTGCAGTCACTGCAGGCATACCAGATGTACATGTCTGAAGTTCGTCGCCCTATTAATGGGCCAGATGTATTAGATTTCGTATTGAAAAATCTCGACCACCCCAAGTCGTTTCGCTTTTGCATCCAGCGCCTAGAAAGCTTCATACAGCGATTACCGTATAGACCAAAATTGCAACATCAAGTAAAGCGCCTACTCGAAGAGGTAGATGCGGCTGATGTGCATCAACTCGCTCAAGATCAATCCGAGCTCCATCAATTTATCGACTCGTTACAAGTTTCTCTAGCAGTGATTGGTAACGAATTGGATGCGCAGTTCTTCCCATCTCAAGAACAAACTCAAGAACAAATTCAAGAACAGAGCCAGGAACAAAAATAGTAATGGGCATCACTGTCGCACTCAATCACTGGACGCATTATCAATACGACCGCTCCATATCATTAGGGCCGCAAGTCGTCAGGCTCAAACCTGCCGCTCACTGTCGAACCACCATACTGTCGTATTCTCTTAGAGTCACTCCTGAAGAGCATTTTATCAACTGGCAGCAGGATCCTTTCGGCAACTATCTTGCCCGGTTAGTGTTTCCAGAGAAGACAAAAGAGCTTCGCGTTGAAGTTGATTTATTGGCAGACCTTACTGTAATCAATCCATTTGATTTTTTCGTTGAGCCTGATGCAGAAGACTTTCCAGTCAGATACAACGGAGATACCCAACGCGAGCTACAGCCGTATCTCGTATCCATGGATAAGGACCCTCTACTAGATGCATGGCTTGCCAGGAATATGCCCGCAAATGGTCCTATCAATGATTGGTTGGTTGATCTGAATCAAAGCGTGCAAAGAGACATATCCTATCGACTCAGGATGGAGCCCGGCGTACAGACAATTGCGGAAACACTAACAAGCAGAAGCGGCTCTTGTCGCGACAGCGGCTGGTTATTAGTTGAAGCGTTAAGAGCGTGCGGCCTTGCGGCTCGATTCGTATCTGGCTATTTGGTTCAGCTCACTCCTGATGAAAAGCCAATAGGTGATGGCGCGGCAGGAACTGCTGTCGACTTTACAGACTTACATGCCTGGGCGGAGGTTTACTTACCTGGCGCTGGTTGGGTCGGGCTGGATCCAACATCAGGTCTATTTGCAGGAGAAGGGCACATACCTTTGGCCTGCACTCCCGCGCCTTCGAGTGCAGCTCCAATTTCAGGAGCCACCGATGTTTGTGAAACAGAATTTAGTTTTAGTAACACAGTCACGCGAATTGACGAACAACCTCGCGTTACAAAACCACTCAGCGATTCGTCATGGAAAGAGGTGTTAAAGCTGGGCTCAAAAGTTGATGAACGACTTGAAGCTCAGGACATGCGTCTGACGATGGGAGGCGAGCCAACGTTCGTATCCATCGACGACATGGAAGGCGATGAATGGAATACAGCGGCATTAGGGGAAAATAAACTCCGACTCGCTAGCGAATTAATGATTGGCATGCAAGAAGCCTATGGCAAAGGTGGAATACCCCAGTTTGCTCAAGGCAAATGGTACCCAGGCGAACCCACACCACGTTGGGCATTGACCTGTTACTGGCGTACCGATAGAAAGCCACTTTGGAGTGACACTGAAAGACTTGCGATGCCTGGTCAGCTAGCGTCCAATGACAAACTAAAACCTGCAACTACGAAATCAGTATCAGCGCTGATGGGTGCTTTAATTATAGAACTCGGTTTGTCCGGGAAATGCGCTCGTGCACTCTATGAAGACCCGCTACATCATCTTCATCTGGAAAGCATGCTGCCAGATTCGGAAACCTTAGAGTCTTTATCGCTTAGCGATGACATAGCACGTAAGGCGCTGGCTAATAAACTCAGCCACGGCTTGGATGTGCCAACGGCTTGGGTACTGCCACTTCGCCACACCGGCAAAGGCTGGATCAGTTGCCGATGGCCTTCCAGGCGAGACGAACTATTTTTAATTCCAGGAGATTCCCCAGCAGGTTTGCGATTACCACTGGACTCATTGCCTAATCCTATTGATGAACATGATGAAGCTATTCAGGCCTACCCTGAAGACGCCTTTGATCCTGAAGACGAATTACCTGATCCAGCAGATCTGAAGAAGCCTACCAGTCAGCAGAAAATTGACGAGGCGGATGGCGTATTTCCCACAGCGCTCTGCCTGGAAGTTCGCAACAAAGAACTTTACGTGTTTTTGCCACCGCTTCGCAGTGCTGGTAGCTACGTCAGTTTGTTAGCGGCTCTGGAAAAGGCTGCTGCCAGAGTTGATGTACGCGTGATCATTGAAGGCTACGAGCCACCACATGATCCCCGACTACAAAACTTCAGAATCACTCCTGACCCCGGTGTCATCGAAGTCAATATTCATCCGAGCAAATCCTTCAAGGAACTGGTTGATAAAACTGAGACTCTCTACAATCTTGCCAAAGAGTGTCGGTTGTCAGCCGAAAAATTCATGGTGGATGGCAGACACACGGGTACAGGTGGCGGAAATCATGTGACTTTCGGAGGTGCTAAACCCGCCGACAGTCCATTTTTAAGGAGACCTGACCTGCTCGGCAGTATGATTACCTACTGGCAGCACCACCCTAGCCTGTCTTATATGTTTTCTGGCATGTTCATTGGCCCGACTAGCCAAGCGCCTCGTTGCGACGAAGCAAGAGTGGAAACGTTGTATGAATTGGAAATGGCACTAGACCGCCTGCCACAACCCAGTAACAGCGACGGGCCTGTACAGCCATGGCTTGTAGACCGTCTACTCAGGCATTTACTGATTGACCTGACTGGCAACACTCATCGCGCAGAAATTTGTATCGACAAACTCTACTCACCTGATAGCCCTACCGGACGACTTGGGATTGTAGAACTGCGCGCATTTGAGATGCCTCCGCATGCGCGTATGAGCGTTGTGCAAGCATTGTTATTAAGAGCGCTACTTAGTCGTTTCTGGGATAAGCCCTACAAAGGCAAGTTGGTACGTTGGGGGACTGAACTACACGATAAATTTATGCTGCCTCACTACCTATGGCGAGATCTGCTGGACATCGTAGACGACGTCAAAGACAGTGGTTTCAAATTCGACGCACAATGGTTACAGGCATTTTGGGAATTTCGTTTTCCACTGTACGGCACGCGACAAATAGGTGACATCAAGCTGGAATTGCGAGCCGCGATAGAACCTTGGCATGTGTTAGGAGAAGAGGCAACCGGTGCTGGCACTGCTCGTTATGTAGACTCCTCAATGGAACGATTGCAACTCCGAGTTACCGGACTTAGCGATGAGCGTTACAAAGTGACCTGCAACGGTCACGCATTAGCATTACGAAGTACCGGTGAACACGGAGAATATGTAGTTGGTGTTCGCTATCGTGCATGGCAACCGCCTTCTTGCTTACATCCTGACCTGCCAGTAAACGTTCCTTTGATTTTTGATGTCGTAGATACTTGGAAAGGCAGGAGCCTTGGTGGCTGTGCTTATCATGTAGCACACCCAGGTGGAAGAAGTTCGGATGACGTACCCATCAATGCAAACGTTGCGGAATCCAGACGACTCGCACGTTTTGAAATTGATGTACACACGCCGAGCTCCATACAGGGACAAGAGAACATTCGCAGTACCACAGGTTATTTTAACGTAACCGACGCTAAGGACTTGGTAAGCTCAATCACCGAACTACCGGCACATCCAGAGTATCCACACACCGCAGACTTACGTAGGCTGTGGTGAGTGAATTCTGTTCAGTGGGATTGCGCCCTACTCTACGGTAACGGACTTGGCCAGATTTCTGGGTTGATCCACGTCCGTACCTTTGATGACAGCTACATAATACGACAGCAATTGCAGTGGTATCGTGTAGATGATGGGCGCAATGAGCGGGTCGCAGTGCGGCACCTCTAGCACTGTCATAGTGGAGTCACTGGCAAAGCTCGCCTTTTTATCGGCAAAGACATACATTAATCCGCCACGTGCACGCACTTCTTCAACGTTAGATTTGAGCTTTTCAACCAATTCGTTATTGGGTGCTACAACGATGACTGGCATATCTGCATCAATCAATGCCAACGGTCCATGCTTGAGCTCGCCTGCAGCATAAGCCTCAGCATGTATATAAGAGATTTCCTTAAGCTTTAATGCACCTTCCATCGCAATGGGATATTGATCGCCACGCCCCAGGAACAAACTATGATGTTTATCGGCAAAATCCTCAGCCATGACCTGAATAGCTTCATCCATTCCCAGCGCCTGTTCAATTTTTGCAGGCAAACTTTGCAAGGCTGACACAATTTCACGCTCTTTCTCATCACCCATATTTTTATGGTGACCCACAGCTGCTGCCAACATAAGTAAGGCTGATAGTTGAACAGTGAATGCTTTTGTGGATGCAACACCAATCTCCGCACCTGCCTTCATCAAATAGGTCATGTCAGATTCACGGGTTAACGATGAACCGGCGACATTGCAAATGGTAAGGCTGGTCATATAGCCTTGCTGTTGAGCTAGTCTCAATGCAGCCAACGTGTCTGCAGTCTCACCTGATTGCGAAATAGTGACCAACAAACTATTAGGCCTTACAAAAGACTTTCTATAACGATACTCGGATGCAATTTCCACGTTACAAGAAACGCCGCCAAAATCTTCGAACCAATAGCGCGCAGTCATACCAGCATGATAGCTGGTACCACAGGCAATTATTTGTACATGCTCTACTTTCTTGAGTAGTTCTGCAGCGTTTTCGCCGAAGGTATCGTCTAGCACTTTTCCTTGAGAAAGCCGTTCATCCAGTGTTCTTTGAATGGCAACGGGCTGTTCATAGATTTCTTTTTGCATGTAGTGCCGATAGTTACCTTTATCACCGGCATCATTCGATAAAGTGGATTCTTCTATGGCGCGCTCAACTTCGTTACCATCAACATCCACAATAGATACCTTATCGCGAGTGATCATAGCCACATCGCCTTCTTCCAGATAGGAGAAGCGACGAGTCACAGGCAACAGCGCCAACTGATCTGAGGCAATGAAATGCTCTTTCACTCCGTAGCCAATGACCAGTGGACTACCCGAACGTGCAACGATTAATTGTTCAGCTTGAGTCTTGTCCATAATCACTGTGCCGTAAGCACCTTCAAGCTGCGCAACTGTAGTACGCACAGCTTCAAATAGGTTAGCTGCTGACTTGAGTTCATGATCAACCAGGTGAGCAATGACTTCAGTATCAGTATCTGACGTAAATACATAACCAAGCGCCCTAAGCTTTTCTCGAAGCACAGCGTGGTTTTCAATGATGCCGTTGTGTACTACCGCAATACGTTCACTGGACACATGAGGATGTGCATTCGCTTCATTAGGCTCACCATGAGTTGCCCAGCGTGTATGCGCAATTCCGGTACCTCCGGTCATTCCAAATTTCTCAACTGCATCGTATAGTTCTTTGACCTTACCAACTCTGCGCAGCCTATTAAGTGATCCGTCTGGACCCACTGTTGCTATTCCTGCTGAGTCATAGCCACGGTATTCCAGGCTTTGCAAACCCATCAACAGAATGTCAGCAATATCACGCTGCGCTACTGCACCTACAATTCCACACATAGAGTCGTCCTGATTTTTGATGTCTGCTTAAAACAGACATGATTAATTATTATTTCTTTTTAGCGGGCCGAGACCAGTTTTTGATATCTCTTTGGTCTGCTCGAGTCAACGATAAACTGCCAGCAGTCACATCACGTGTAATGGTCGATCCAGCACCTACAGTAGCGCCTTCACCGATAGCAACAGGAGCAACTAAGGCACAGTTAGAACCAATAAAGGCTCCATCACCAATCAAGGTTTTGTGCTTATTAGCCCCATCGTAATTGCACGTTATGGTGCCAGCACCCACATTGACATCTTTGCCCACTATCGAATCTCCCACATAACTCAGATGGTTGATTTTGCTGCCAGCTCCCAGTTCGGTGTTTTTCGTTTCAACAAAATTGCCGATACGAATGTTTTGACCTGTTCGCGTACCAGGACGCAATCGTGCGAAAGGACCAACCGTTGCGTTCTCTCCTACAGTCGCATTTTCGAGAACGCAGTTTGCCAGTATTTGGGTGCCTTCTTCAATCGTGCTGCCCGATATCAGGCAGTTTTGACCAATATTTACATTGTCGCCGATAAAGCAGTCACCTTCGAAGACACAATTGACATCAATTGTCACATCCCGTCCAGTGGTCAGCGAGCCTCTAATATCTATGCGTGACGGATCAGCGAGTGTGACGCCTGCGTCCATCAACGCTTCCGCCATGTGCTCCTGATGCAATCGCTCTAACCGAGCAAGCTGTGAGCGACTATTCACGCCATCCGTTTCCCAAGCGTCATCTGGATGCACAGCTATCACCGATAGACCATCCTTGACGGCCAGCTCATGTATGTCTGTCAGGTAGTATTCACTCTGCGCGTTATTGTTATCAATTCTACTGAGTAGATCTCGCAAGCTTCCACCCTTTATGGCCACAACCCCAGCATTGACTTCCGATATGCTTAGTTGATCTGTAGAGGCATCTTTTTGCTCAACGACACCGACAATTGCTCCACCCTCCCGACGGATTCTGCCGTAACCCGTAGGATCATCCATGATTAGCGTAAGCAGCCCAATTGTCTTGTCATTACAGACATCTAATAGCGCTTGGTAAGTAGATGCCCGAGTCAAAGGGACATCACCGTAGGTAATTAACACTAAGTCGTTGTCCTCAATACCCTCAAGCCCTTCCTTGACAGCATGACCGGTACCAAGTTGTTCTGTTTGCAATGCCCACTGAACAGAATGCTCTATTGCACTTTTAACCTGTTCAGCTTCGTGACCAATCACCACAGTGATACTTTTTGGTTCTAGAGATTCTGATGTATCCAGTACGTGTGCAAGTAAGGTCTTTCCTGCTAGGCGATGCAACACCTTAGGCATCGCAGATTTCATGCGAGTGCCTTTTCCAGCAGCAAGTACGATGATTCTAGTGGTCATACGAAGTCCTTGGACATAAAGTTTCGGGATTATCCCATGAGATATCGGTCACACACACAGTTTGGTTGAATCATGTCGAGCAGAGATAGGCACTAGCGTGTCAAAAACCAGAACCTACTCACAGGTAAACTGGGATTTGCTCACCAAGGCGCATCGACAACACTCTCATCAAATGCCGATATTTTAGCTAACAACCATTTTGTGAGAGAGTTTCTCAACGTCACTAAGTTCGCAAATATTCAAAGAACCTATGCTTTGAGGGTCATGTTTAACGGTTACTTGTCGAACTAATTATAGAAGGCCATCAAGCTTGATCTTCCAATCATCCCATCGACTTGAAGGAAGACAGACACTTAAGTAGTAAATGAATTTTCGCAAAACAGGAGTATCCCATGAACCGTCTCAACACACTCGCACGTAGCTGTCGAGAGCATCCGCAAAGTGTAGGGCAATCCTATTGGGAGCATTTCTGGTTTTCGTTTTCGTTTTCAGCACGATTACTGGTGGCTGCCTCAACAGCATTTGTGCATGCATTAGTTCCTGGTGTTTTTGAAACTACGACCAGCAGAGCCATCGATCAACTGCACGAGCGCATACATCACCAAACTGACAAAGCACAAGGGCAATAAACCGGCATGTGTCGCTTAGCAGCCTATACAGGTCCTAGCATACCGTTACAAACTATTGTCTCTGTCCCAGCGCACTCGCTGCTAAAACAAAGTGTCGCTGCCAGAGAGACAGCTTTGACAGTTAATGGTGATGGGTTTGGTGTCTGCTGGTACGGTGATGATAGACAGCCTGGCCAATATCGTGACGTAATGCCTGCCTGGTCTGATCCAAACCTGCCAACTTATGTCGTATGGTTCGCTCAGATTTATTCCTGGCCCATATCAGAGCTTCTACCCATGGAGAAACTGCACGCGCTAACTGCCACCCTTTCGTGTTTGGTCAATGGTCATACATGCACAACGGACAGATCCCACATATTCAGCGACTCAGGCGTGAGTTAGAAAACGAACTCTCAGACGAGCTATACCAGTCACGCTGTGGAACAACAGATTCAGAACTGTTTTTCCTTCTACTTCTATCCTTAGGGTTGGAACAGGACCCACAAACCGCTTGGAAACAAGCATTTTCTCGAATTACCACTAACAGACGTCATGATGATGATGCAGTAAAAATGACCTGCGTATTATTCGATGGAGAAAGGCTCTATACGTTTAGACAGTCATCCGATCATCAGAGCCCAACTCTATATCTCAGCAATCAGTTACAGACAGGCGGATACGCTATCACATCTGAGCCGTTAGATAGCCAGGCCGACAATTGGATGGTTATTCCAGAAAATTCATTTTGTGTCGTTGACAGGGATGCCCATAGCGAGATGATACTCACTTATTAAAGATGCGATGCGCGCATTATCGTCGATGCATTGCCTGTCGAAATATATGCGCCTACTTTGCAAGTCCGACTTCAATGTAATCGTTAACAACGTTACTAAAATTCAACCGAAAACAATTTGAAGTCTTGCGGCCATCTGTGAAGAATGGCTCACCTGGCATAAAAGTCACAACCGACTCTATAGCTTTTGACAACAAAGACTGCGTGTTAATCAGAAACTGTGACTTCAACGTCAACCAGAAAAACAAGCCACCTTCTGGTAAATTCCACGTCGCCAAATCGTTAAAGTATATGGTCAACACTGCGTCAAATGCATCATGCTTGTCTTAATACAGTTTCTGCAGGTTTGAAAGTCGATCTGCAGCCGCGAAATCTTTCAATAAACGGTGGACAATTCTTTGTAAGACACCGCTACTGTGTAAGTCTGCAGCCCGTTTTAATCGAAGAAAATAGGTATAGAGATCTGGCAAACGAACCAGATAACCCAATCTTAAACCCGGTGCTACCGTCTTCGAAAATGTAGACTGATAGATCCAACTACTGCGTTTTAAGTAAGAACATACGGGTGAGGATCGCATGGCTCGTACATGAGATCTCTGTATGGGTCATCTTCAAACAGGACAATTTTATTGATTTCGCACAGATTCACTTAATCCTGACGCTGGCTCTGTGTATACACGAATGATGATGGGTTCTGGAACGTTGGTATCGAATACAAGCGTGTTGGTAGATTGCCGCTGAGCAAAGAACTCAATGCCTCAATGTCGTAGTTCATGTATTTTGCACCAAACCAATTGAATACTTGCAAAGCCGCTAGATACATCGGTGATTCAACTGCAACCTCAGTTCCTTCTTCAACAAAAAGCTTTCCCACAAGATCAATTCCTTGTTGTGATCCAGAGAGTATTAATACCGAGTCGGCATTCACCTTCAATACTCGCACTTGCAAATCAATAGATACCTGCTGACGTAAGTACTGCTCCCCCTCAGAAGGATCGTATTGGAGATCATCCTGCTCAAAAGACAGTGCATTGATAACTGGGAATGACTCTGGCGATGGCTGGTACAGCCCTATCCAAAACATCCAGAGGAAGCTCATCGCTATTATGCAGTTTCAACAGTCAGTCACTGGCGGCTCTGACCCAGCGATCACTTAATTGTGTTTTAGCACACTGCCAAATCAAAATTGAAAGACATCTGTGGATTCATTCGCAGGCAATAAACACAGTGAATCATTGATACCCACTTCTGGCATATGGACATGCGTGTCAATAAAACCGGGTAATACCCATCGAAATTTAGCATCCAATCCTAACGAGTTAGAGCCAACGATTACCTCAACATTACTTAGGCTTCCTACGGCAATGATGTATCCACCCTCATCATACGCTATGGCCTAAACCCATGGTTGTTCTGGACTCACTGTATATATCTGTGCATTGTGCACTAGCGTTATCCGACCTTCAGGGTCTCTATCCAAGGCACATGCAACACCATGATACAACGCGGTCAACATCAATAAGCAGATTAGTCGGCAGCAAGAATCAAAACAGAAAACTATGCTGTTCATTGCTAATTCCTTAGGATGTGCAATTCACGCAATGTGGTGAGAAGTTATTAGTGGTCCTT
>JBLIIE010000055.1:0-29991 GCA_047634635.1 Granulosicoccus sp.
TCCACGACTGTGTCCACGTCCACGCTGGGTTGCGAATTTGCTGATTGTAGAGCCGGATTCGGAGCATCGCTCATGGTCGAGTGCGGGTCTCTAAAGCCTTGTGAAGTTGGAGAGTGTATCAACCACGAATGCCGTTTTTGGTGTGCGACCTTGAACCAATCAGTTCAGGTGGGGACGACTGGAACCGTATCAGGCTTTCCGCCGTAACGGACATGCACAACAACAGCGACCAGACCACCCCCGGGGTTATAAATTAAGCTCAAGGGAATTACCCAGCCAAATAACAAACCTCGCAGAAGATACGCTAACGAGATTAGCACGATATGGTCCCAGTGTGACGGTGGTGGGTTACTCAGTTGGCTCTGAATTTGGCTCAGATTCAGGCTCTGGTTCAGATTTGACTTTCGAATCTGCAGGTTCAGCCAAAAGCTCGTCCAGCTTCCTGTTAAGAGTCGCCAGTCGCTCGGATACTAAGTGGTTTGTGTCACCGTCGCCCTCTTGCGAGCGAGACTTCAACAGCGCATTGGCGGTGTTAATCGCTGTCACGATGGCAATTTTTTCAATACTCGAGGTGTTGCTACGCCGACGTAAATCGCGCATAGATTGATCTATGTAGGCCGCCGCCTGCATTAAATCGTCTTCTTCACCAGGTTTACAGGCAATCTGTACTTCTTTATCTAGAATTCGAAGCCGGGCAGGCTTACTGCCTGCAGATTCTGTTTTACGATTTTCAGGTTTGTTCATTGACTGGCTTCCAGTGATTTCAGTCGTATGATCATTTGCTCGACTTTGCTGCGCGCTGTTTCATTTTTCTCGATGAGTCGGGATCTCTCGGCGATCAACGAGTTTTGTTGTTGCTTTAAGGAGTTATTCTCAAGCCGCAATTTCGAACAGAGCGTCGCAACTTCGTGCAAACGGGATTCGAGTGCGTCGAATTCTTTATGCATGTTCTGGCCGCTCATCGATAAGCACCGCGTATTGGGTAGTCTGCATTGTATACTTCAGAGCTGTTTTGCTGGCGATTAGCTTATATCTTGTGACCCTCTCTGATCAATCCATTAATGTTGCGCTGGAACGGCTGGATCTGCCGTTGCCTTTACCTGAAATTCACGGGCTGTGTTGTGGCCTGCTGTGCTCTATGTCCAGCACTGCCGCCAAAACCCGATGGTTCACGGAATTACTCGATGCTGCGGCGTTGAAATCCGATGCTGTCGCTTCGAAGGCCTCTGAGCTGAAAGTGCTTGATGAGTGGTTTTCGGAGACATTGGCTTCTTTGAACGACGTCGAGCTCGAATTTGCACCAGCGATGCCAGATGATGCCTTGCCTGTAGCATTGAGAATTCGGGCCTTGGGTGAGTTTTGTGGCGGTTTCACCTACGGTTTGGGCATAGCCTTAAGTCAGCGAGGTCAAAAACCTATCCCTGCAGACACGCTGGAGATCATTGAAGATTTTCAGGCTATTGAATCAGCAGATTCGGGGGAAAGCGATATGCAGCAAGGTACACAAGGCGCGTTGCAACGTGATTTCCCACCCAGGTCGAAGGATGGCTCGGAAAGTGAAGATGGTCAGGTGGTTGGTGTCATTGACACAGGGGAGCAGCAGGAAGTCATGTATAACGAATTACTGGAATATGTGAGAGTAGGGGTGCTTCTGGTTCTCGAAGAATTGCGCCCAGTGACCAATGTCACGCAGGTAAAGCCATCGTGAAAAAAGGTCTGAGTCGGACAGAACGATTTTCCAAAACGCTTGGCGCTGAGCTGAAACGTCGCCGTCGGGCGTTAATGCGCATTATGGGCGATAATTCAATCGCGGTTATACCGGCAGCGAGGGCGGCGATTCGTAGCCGTGATACTGAGCATACCTACAGGGCCGACAGCAACATGCTCTATCTGAGCGGATTTGATGAGCCAGAGGCGCTCATGGTCTTAATCCCCAACAGACGCCAAGGTCAATACATCATGTTTTGTCGTGAGCGTGATCCACTGCAGGAAACCTGGCACGGTCGTAGGTTAGGTGTAGAAGACGCTCCTGTTTCGCTGGGAGCCGACGATGCATTTCCGATAAGCGATATCGACGACATCCTGCCCGGGCTTCTTGAAAACAAGCAGGCAGTCTTCCATACGCTTGGCAAAGACCAAGGCTTTGATGTCAAATTGCTTGGGTGGCTAAATAAGGCGCGTTCTAGTCGGCGTCGTGAGGGAGGTGATCCTGATGCATTTATCTCTCTGGATTATCATTTGCATGAAATGCGTGTACACAAAAGCCGTGGTGAATTGGCCTTGATTCGAAAAGCCGCAAATCTTAGTGCAGCTGCTCATGCACGTGCCATGCGCAAGGTAGCGCCCGGGCTTCACGAATACGAGCTGGAAGCTGAGATCATTGCTGAATACACAGCACACGGTGCTACTCATGCGTTTGCTCCGATCGTTGGGGGTGGTGAGAACGGTTGCATTTTGCACTACACCGAAAATAATGATGTGTTACAGGATAATGAGCTGGTTCTGATTGACTCAGGTGCGGAGCTTTCGGGCTACGCCGGTGATATCACAAGAACATTCCCTGTTAATGGGCAATTCAGCGAAGCGCAAAAAACGGTTTACAACATTGTTCTGGAGGCCCAACTAGCGGCAATTGATGCAGTGAAGCCTGGCAATCACTGGAATGATCCCCACGAAGCGGCAGTGAAAATTTTAACCAAAGGGCTTCGTGACATTGGAGTTCTCAAAGGTAAATTGCCAACGCTGATAAAGGAGGAGGCCTACAAGCCTTTTTATATGCATCGCACGGGGCATTGGTTAGGCATGGACGTTCATGATGTTGGTGAATATCGACTCAATGGTGAATGGAGAACGCTTGAGCCAGGTATGGTTTTGACAGTAGAGCCAGGCTTGTATTTGGGGGGTTCAAGAAAGATCCCTAAACCTTATCGAAATATCGGTATACGAATTGAAGATGATATAGCTGTGACAGATAAAGGCTGTGAGGTTCTGACCTCTGGAGTGCCCAAAACCGTAGAAGCCATCGAGGCCTTCATGAAAGTATGAACAGCGAGTGCGAAGACAAATCAAGTGATCGTTCCAACGACGTTGATATAGCCATTGTGGGTGCAGGCCTGGTGGGTCTGCCGCTGGCATTGGGATTATCGGCGCAAGGTTGGTCAGTTGTTTTAATCGAGGCTTCCAAGCCTTTGCAGAGCTCAGCATCCGAAGGGACTATAGATGCGTCCAGCCGCATATCCATCAAGGAGTCAGCGTTAAGACAACGTTGCACGGCAATGAATGTGGGTACGCAGCAGTGGTTGGTGAGGAATGGACTATGGGGTTGCCTTGCCGAAGATGCCTGCACGATAGAACGCGTAAATGTCTCCCACAAAGGTTATTTTGGTGCTACTCGACTGCAGGCTGCTGAATTTGGTCTGAAGGCCTTGGGGTATGTCGTCAACAACCAGAATTATGTTCAGCATTTGAGAGCTGCTTGTGAAAATTCAGCAATTGACCTTCAGTTTAATGCGCGAGTTGTTAGTGTTGAGCACGACGAACACAGCGTGACATTAAACATGGGCAATGGTGCTTCCCAAAAAGCACGATTGTTGATTGCAGCGGACGGTATTAACTCAGTAGTTCGCGAGTCGACGGGTATTGCTACGTCGCAGGTAGACTATGAGCAGTCTGCTGTACTGGGTATGGTTGAACTGGCAACACCGCACGGGGGTATTGCGCATGAAAGGTTCACGCAAACAGGCCCGCTGGCATTGCTGCCTCGTCCAGGTCTGTTCATGAACTTTGTTGACTGTATTGCGCCTAGTGAGCAATCTACCATTGAAAAAATGACTGATTATGAATATCTGACTCGATTACAAACACGTTTTGGATACCGTTTGGGAAAATTCAAACACGTTGGCCCTAGGTTTGTTATGCCGCTTTTGCGTATAGAGTCTGAGGCACAGACATCGCGAAGAACTGTACTCATGGGAAATGCAGTTCGCCTTCTGCATCCGGTTGGTGGGCAGGGTTATAACCTATCCATGAGAGATGTCGATGAGCTTGTAAAGCTGTTGGACAAAGACGTTGTTTCTGACCCGGGTGCTGATAAGCTATTAACTGATTTTGCATTAGCTCGACGAGCCGATCAAAAATCCATTGTACGACTTACTGATATGCTGGCCAGAGGATTCAGGGGGCATGCATCCATTCCTGGCCATTTACGATCAACTGCTTTGTTGGGTCTGGATATGATTAGCCCATTGCGTAAACAATTCGCTTCAAAGACGATGGGTGTTACGGGTCTGTGATGCTCGCTAAAGACACACTGTCGAAATTCAGAAATATTTGCACATAACGTTGTGAGATTACTTCTGACAACGCAATTGGGGAAACGCTTAGCATTTTTTGTGTTGGCTGCCCTTATTGGCGCTGTCGTTGGATTTTCTACATTTGCTTTAATTAAGCTGGTTTCCGTATTTCAATATATTGGATATGGCGCGGCTTCAGAAATTCGTTACACACAAATCATAGCGGCACGGCCAGCCTGGCAAATCATTCTTGTTCCCTGTTTAGGTGGGATCGTATTAGGCATTATTATGCAGTACTTGCCGGGTCGTCGATACCATGGCATCGCCGATGTTATGGAGGCGTGTGCACTTAACAGTGCGCGTATGCCAGTAAGGTCTGGTGTTGGTGCTGGTCTGGCTGCAGTCTTATCGTTAGGGGTAGGTGCACCGCTGGGTCGTGAAGGCCCCGCGGTTCATATTGGAGCATCTATTAGTGCTTGGTTGGCGGAGAAGTTTGGGCTAGATCACAAGCAGTCATTGGCATTGCTGGGCTGTGGGGCCGCCGCCGCTGTTGCATTTTCATTTAACACGCCGATTGCTGCGGTTATATTCGCACTGGAAGTCATCGTTGGTTATTTTACGTTGCGTGTATTTGCACCAGTGGTTATAGCGGCAATGGCAGCGATGGTGGTGCGAGAATACTTCATGGGCAGTCATGCTTTGTTTCCAGTTCTACCGCATACCATCGTGTCGCAATGGGAGTTAGTGTTGTTTGCCCTGCTTGGGGTCTGTGGTGCATTAGTCGCAAAGAGTCTGCTTATGCTGACCACCGGTTTTGAAACGCTATGGAATTGGTCTAAGGTGCCGAGGTGGAGTCAGCCGGCGATTGCAGGAGCTTTGTTTGGCATGCTGGCTGTACCGTTGCCCTATATCCTGGGTATCGGATTCGAAGGCACCTTGTTGGCATTGAGTGGCGTTTTGGACAGTGATTTGTTGCTTTATCTACTCATAGCAAAGCTAGTTGTTGTCTGTCTTGCGTTAAGTAGTGGTTTTGCAGGCGGTGTTTTTGGACCGGCGATATTTCTTGGCAGTATGCTTGGCGGTTTGTTCTGGGTGGTTGCTAGTCACATGGATGTTTCATTAAGCGAACAAGGTGTCTATGCCACCATTGGCATGGCAGCGTTGGCTTCGGCACTATTGGGCGCCCCTATTTCAACGGTGTTGATTGTCTTTGAATTAACTCGTGACTACGGTATTACCTTAGGCGTTATGACCGCAGCAGCCTTTGCGAGTACTGTTATGCAATCAGGAAAACACGGTTCATTTTTTCGCTGGCAGTTAGCTCGGCGAAATGTGAATTTAACGAGTGGACGAGATATCAGTTTATTGATGACCCACCGCGTGGAACACCTGATATCAAATGAGTATCTGGTTGCTAATCCCGGTATAACCACTGGTAAACTCGAATCGGGTATGGGACTAAAAAGGCAACGGCTTGCTGTTCTAGTTGACGAGGATGACCAGTTTGTAGGTAGTGTTAGCCTGTCGTCGTTGATATCCCACGCAATCAACAACGGTATGGATTCTCTAGCCATCGATGCAGCACTGGATACAAACTATTCGATAACGACAATGACAAATATTGTCACTGCGGTGCAAACGATGGCGGCGCAAAAATTGGAATTTGTACCCGTAGTCGAAACGTGTGGCGATGATAAAATCGTGCTGCTGGGTGTCGTGACTAAAAGTGATTTGCTGGCAGAACACTACGATGTGGTAAAACGGGCAAGAGAAGAAGAATTCGGCGTCACGTGATGTCGATTGAGCAAACAAAGAGGCGTTAGTCAATGAGTGGACCAGAGTTTTTAGGGTTCGATACACTTGCGTTGCACGCGGGCCAAACACCCGATAGTGAGACGCGGGCCAGAGCAACTCCGATATACCAAAGTACATCTTTCGTGTTTGATGATAGCGATAAGGCATCATCACTGTTTGACATAGCACGTGCAGGGCATGTGTATTCGCGTATTTCCAACCCCACAGTGGCTGTACTTGAAGAGCGTGTTGCTGCTCTGGAAGGTGGAGTGGGCGCTGTGTGCACTGCCAGTGGTATGGCAGCTATTCACTTGGGCTTGGTGACCATAACCGGAGCAGGTGGGCATATAGTTGCGTCCCAATCCTTATATGGCGGTACGCACAACTTGCTTAGCTACACGCTCCCCAGGTTTGGTATCGAAACAACGTTTGTCGATCCTCGGGATCCAGAGGCGTTTGCCGCGGCAATAAGGCCAGAAACAAAGGTCGTGTTTGCTGAAACGGTTGCCAATCCGCGTTGCGAGGTGCTGAATATTCCAAAAGTGTCGGCCATTGCTCATGCGGCCGGTGTGCCGTTGATGATTGATGCGACGTTGTCAACGCCCTATCTGATGCCTGTGATTAAGTTTGGTGCAGACATCGTCATGCACTCCCTGACCAAATTCATGGGTGGTCACGGAGTTGCAGTGGGTGGTGTGCTTATTGACAGTGGAAGATTTGATTGGGAAGCATCTGGACGATTCCCTGAAATCGCAGAACCTTATGCTGGATTTCATGGCATGGATTTCGTTGAGGAATTCGGACCAGCTGCGTACATAATGAGAGCACGTAAAGAAGGACTTAGAGACTTTGGTGCAACTCTATCACCGGGCAATGCCTTTCATTTGTTACAAGGCCTGGAAACCTTGCCAATGCGTATGGATCGGCATGTAGCAAACACGGAAGAAATTGTTAAGTATCTGTCGAGTCACGAAACGGTTTCGGTCGTTCACCATCCGTCTGTTCCTAGTCATCCAGATCATGAGTTAGCTAAAAAGCTGCTGCCAAAAGGTGCTGGAGCGGTCTTCAGTTTCGAATTGACTGGCGGGCGACCAGCCGGAAGTGCATTCATTGAGGCTTTGCAACTTTTTTCTCATCTGGCAAACGTTGGAGATGCTAAGTCGTTGGTTATTCATCCAGCCAGCACGACGCATTCACGCATGGACGATAACGCGCTTACTGCCGCAGGCATAGCGCCTGGGCTGGTGCGATTGTCGGTTGGATTGGAAAACGTAAAAGATCTTTTGGCAGATCTACAACAGGCGCTCAAGCGAGCATCGAGAATTTCATGATAGTCACTATCGACAATAACGACATTTTTGTCGGCCAGGGTGGTGTTGCATGGGATGCGGAAAAACGCACATTAGTGTTGCTGCACGGTGCCGGTATGGATCGTACTGTGTGGGTTTTACTCGCGCGCTACTTTGCACGGCACGGTTTCAATGTGGTGACTCCCGATTTACCCGCTCATGGGGCGTCCCAAGGTGTGGCATTAACCAGTATCGATGACCAGGCTGATTTTATCTGGAGTTTGCTGGACCATTTGCAGCAGGATCACGATCTGCCTGTCATGCCGGTTGTGTTGGGAGGGCACAGTATGGGGGCTCTGGTTGCTGCTGCTGCTGCTGGGCAATACCCTGAGCGCACGGAGCACCTACTGATGTTTGGAGCGGGCTACCCAATGCCAGTGGGTCAGCCTTTGCTTGACGCTGCTAAAGCTAACAAGCAGGCCGCGGTTGATATGATCGCCATCTACAGTCACTGTTTTAGCTCTCAATTGGGCCATAACCATGTGGCAGGCATTAGTGTTCTGAATAGCGCAATGGCTCTGCTCGAACGTGCCGCTCCCGGAGTTTTATACGCAGACCTACAAGCCTGCAATGACTATGCGGGCCTGGCACAGGCCGCCTCTGCCTTCGGGAAGGGGAAAACAACGTTGATCGTTGGAGATAGCGATCGCATGACACCAATGAAGATGAGTCGAGGGCTAGCGACGCAATTGTCAGCTGATTTGAAAGTGGTGATTAACTGTGGTCACATGGTTATGTCAGAGCAACCTGAGCAAACACTGCAAGCCGTTAAATCAGTCTTGATGGCTGTTTGATTGTATTTTTGTCAGGTAGCATCCCGCACCTCGCTGTTTGTACTCAGCAGCTGGTCGTTCACAACAGGCCACGTTGTGCACAAAAAATGTGAAAAAAACACAACTGCCGGGGCTTATGTTCTAAGCCCTGGTCGAATATTTTAACGTGCTTTACGAGGTTGCCGTATCCAGAGCATCAAAAATAGCGGTTTTTATGTCATTCACAGAACCTACCCCGTGGATATGTACGTAAGCTGGTCCACCTTCTTTGTCTGAATCAGCCCATTCCTTGTAATAGGATACCAGTGGGGCTGTGAGTTCCTCATAGACTTCGAGGCGATATCTAACGGTCTCTTCCTTGTCGTCTTTGCGCTGGATCAGTGGCTCTCCTGTTTCGTCGTCTTTTTCAGGTTCTTCGGGTGGATTATATTCTATGTGGTAGCTTCGTCCTGATGCTTCGTGAATGCGCCGACCCCCCATACGCTTGATGATTTCTTCCGGTTCCACATCGATTTCGACCACAGCATCGAGCGCCACATTGGCGTCTTTCATGGCATCAGCTTGTGCCAGGGTCCGTGGAAAGCCATCGAAAAGAAAACCATTTTCGCAGTCGGCTTGCGTAATTCTTTCCTTAACAAGTCCGATGATGATGTCATCTGAGACTAGATCTCCAGCGTCCATCACTTTTTTTGCGGCGATTCCCAGAGATGTTTGGGCCTTCACCGCAGCTCGGAGCATATCTCCGGTCGATATTTGGGGGATTCCGTATCGTTCTGTCAGATAGGCGGCTTGTGTGCCTTTCCCGGCACCTGGGCCTCCCAGTAAAATCAAGCGCATGTGTCGTTCCTCAAGACTAAATGGTTTGAGAGTAGCGAATTAGGCCAATGTTTGCACGAAAAGTAGCTGCGCAGTGAGATACTGCTGCGATGACTGTAGAACACTTGCGCAAAGACCTAATCGTCACCACTGACCTAGTCGGGCGATCATTCACCTTTCATACCACCTGGGGGATATTCTCGCCCAGAGCCATCGACGACGGTACATTACTGCTGTTAGACCACTTAAAAGTCAAAGAAGACGATGTGGCTCTGGATATGGGTTGCGGGTATGGTCCTGTCGGTAATGCCATTGCTCATCAGGCACCATCAGGTCAGGTGCATATGGTTGACAAAGATTTCCTTGCTGTTGAATACGCTCAGGCAAATGCTGTGAGAAATGGATTGGGTAATGCAAATGCGTATTTGAGTAATGGATTAAGCCATGTGCCCGCGGATGTCAGATTTAGTTTGATCGTTTCAAACCTGCCTGCAAAAGTGGGTAATGAATTCTTCCAGATCATGTTTCACGATGCACATAGACAAATGAAACCTGGTGCCAGAATTGTCGTCGTTACGATCAATGGTTTGCGTGGATTCATCAAACGATCGTTTAATGACGTGTTCAGTAACTATACGAAAATCAAACAGGGCAAAAGTTACACGATATCTATGGCCGTGAGAGAGGATTGACAGGTACATTCCGCCCCTGGTCTGATTGTCAATTGACAGTGAGTACACCAGGTCGCGCCAGTGGGGCTCAGTTTCTTGTCGACTTCGACGCGGTCATCGAATACAAAGCAATCGCCCTCCCAATGGGCACCACCGGTGCGCTCGAAGTAGTTAAGCACACCGCCATCAATCTGATGAACCTCGCTGAATCCTTGCTCGATTAACCATGGTGCTGCCTTTTCGCAGCGAATGCCGCCCGTACAGAACGTCACTAGGGGTTTGTCGGGGTTAAGTGTTCCGGCCTCCAGCGCTTTGTGGACGGCCGACTGAAAATCCCGGAAGTGGGCAATATTCAAATGTTCAGCTTGCTCAAACGTTCCAGATTCAATTTCGTACATATTGCGAGTGTCCAGCAATGTAAAGACCTTGCCGGATTCGATCCAGTGTTGGACGTTTTCTGGTGTGATCGCGGGCGCTGTTGGTCGTGTTAATTGTTGTACATGAGCATCAGATCCGTCGAACGCAATAATCTCATGACGAATTCTGACCTTCAATTTTGAAAAGGGAACGATATCTGAGAGGCTTTCCTTGAGCCAAAGACCACTAAATCGCTTGTCGTTGTTCAGATACTCACGCGCTGCAGACACTTGCGTCTCGGAACCGGCCAGCGCCACATTGATACCTTCCTCGGCAATCAGAATAGTACCTAGTACCCCTGTTTTTGATAGTGCAGCATGCATGTCGGCTTGTATTAGCGGTAAGTACTCGAGGTGAACAAATCGGTATCCGGATACGTTGACTGCTGGATTTACAGGCATATCGCTCAAAGGACTCATTATTAAATTACTGTCAGGTTCTCGCATATTTTTCGCTTTGTACTAAAGTCTGTTCCATAACGATAATTCTATCTGTCTTTGTCACGCATTAGGTGATGTGGGCATGCATTGGGTGTGGGACATGGCTATTAGCTCTAAAAAAAGGCGGTCTATTTGGCTGCTGGCAGCAACTATTGCGTTTCCAGCAGTAACGGTTAGTGCCTCAGATTCCCGATTGGCGCCACCATTGTCAGATCCAAATTTTGTCTATGTCGCTGAACGACAAAGATTTATTGAGGCGCGAGCGGCACTTGCGTCAGGCTCGACAGAGACTTTTGAGGCTCTGTACGCATCGTTACAAGGATACCCACTTCAAACCTACCTTGCGTATGAACAATTATCAAAAAAATGGGCAATGAATCGCCCTGGTGTCGAAGCGCTAGATGAGTTGAATGCATTTTCAAAACAAGCAGATCAAATTCATTTTTCGCGAAAATTAACTCGGAAACTACAACGACGATTTGCTGATACCGAGCAATGGAAAACATTTCTGGCAATCAGCGACCTGAGTCTTGCGGCCTCATTGCCGTGTAAAGAATTACAGGCAAAGCATGAGCTGGGAAGTTTGAAGGGCTTTGATGATAAAAGCCTTGCCTTGTGGGGCAAACCCCAAAAACACCCTGAAGCTTGCGCACGGGTACTGTCGCAGCTGGAAGGCAATTCCACCGTGTCGGTGGTCGCAGTGTGGAACAAAATATATAGCGCCATGGCGGCTGATAAACCCGAATTTGCCTTGCCTGTTCTGAAATATTTGGCAACTTCCGACCGGACGCTTGTTCAGCGCTGGATTGACTCTGTTAAAAATCCTGAAGCCTTTTTGCTCAGTGGAGAGTTGGCTAAAGATACGGTTCTGAACCGTCGCATCATCGCTGATCTAGTGGTCGAATGGTCTAAAGAAGATACGCCTGCGGCAATGAACCATTGGTTATCAGTGCGCAACGACTATCTGTTTTATCGAGACCGAAACTACGATACTCATCGAGCAATCGCAATGCGATCTGCCTATCGACGAATGCCTGAAGCCTACGGCTGGCTCTATACCTTTGACGCAAAACCTGATGACCTCGAACTGCAGGAGTGGAGAATCAGGACGGCTCTCCTCGCGGAAGATTGGAAAGCTGTCAGAAAGAGTATTAGTGAATTGCCCGTGGTTGAGCAGCAAGAGGATCACTGGGCATATTGGGAGGCCAGAGCATTACAGGTGTTGGGCCGCCCGGAAGAGGCGAAAGCAATTTATACAAATCTTGCGCAGTTGCAGTCCTACCACGGGTTTCTATCAGCGGATCGGTTAAAGCTGGAATATTCCTTGTACGACGACCCATTCATTGTCGATCGATCTTTGCTGGATGAAATCTCTGAGGATCCAAGGTTGGTTCGTGCCCGTGAATTTCACTTTGTGCAGCTGTCTCACGAAAGCCGTCGTGAGTGGAATAGCTGGTTGCGTGGCCAAAAGCCTGCTGAGTTGGCCGCTGGTGCTGTGCTGGCTAGCCATTGGTCTCTTTACGACCGTGCGATATTTACGGCGGGAAAAACGCAGCAGAAGCGTGCGATATCAGTCAGATTCCCCGTACTTTACCGATCAGAAGTTGCCAAAGCGGCGGTAAAAAATCGAATTGACCCAGCCTGGATTTTCGGAGTGATGAGACGGGAGAGTGCCTACATACGCGACATTAAATCAGGTGCTGGGGCCATAGGCCTAATGCAATTGATGCCTAACACGGCGAAATATGTAGCCAAGCTCCAGGGCGATAAGAATTGGCGAGGTGACTTGACCAATGCGTCAACCAATATCAATTTTGGTGCGTTTTACATGCGTCATGTCATGGATAAATTCGATGATCACCAAGTACTGGCGACCGCAAGCTACAACGCGGGTCCTCGCCGAATTAATAACTGGCTGGAAGATCGGTCATTGGAGGCCGATATCTGGATAGATACGATCCCATTTACCGAAACCCGGCGCTATGTCAGGGCTGTCTTAGCTTACGCGGCTATTTATGAATATCATCTGACAGGAAAGCCTGTTCCAATAAGTAACAAACTCAGACCCGTTCCGGCAGCCCCTGAGGTGTAAAATGTAGTTCCCGCTTATGTTGACTTGGCACCGTGTCACTGCGACTATCGCGTTACTTTTTTGTGGAGAAAGCCTGTGAATACTGCTACCCAGATTAATGACCTTGTCGTGCAGGAACTGACACCGTCGAGATTGGATGTCGTCAACGAAAGTCATATGCACAGTGTGCCGCCAAATTCTGAAACGCATTTCAAACTTGTCATTGTCAGTGACAATTTCGATGGGACGTCACTGATAGCCAGGCATCGTAGCGTGAATAAATTGCTGGCTCATCAGCTACAGAATGGGGTGCACGCACTCAGCATGCATACATACACGAGCAGCGAGTGGCAAGCACGTGGAGGTGAGGTCCCGGAATCTCCACCTTGTATGGGTGGAAAGGCCAGCGAATCCTGAGTTAGTCAGGTCTTGGAGATAGTTTGATGGTTTCGCGGGGCGATAGGTTTTGCGAGAGTGCTTGAAGCGAGGTGTTCATCATTCCGAGAAAAATGGAAAAAAAGTCAGCTGCACTTTTCACCTCAACTATTGTCGAATCACCATAGAGTGTTGATAAAAACTGATACATCTTCATGCTATCGGGATTGATGAAGGACTGAGCCTGATTCCCTGCATCGCGCAGGCAGTACCAGTCCACGATAAGCTCCATCATGGAATGTTGCCGGCAGCTCTCAAATGCCATCTCGTGCTGAGCGAGTAGTGCTTGTAAATCCGTGACCACCACTGTGTTGTCTGAGATGTCAGTAGCGCAAAGTAGAAGTGGGTCGTCTGATGTTTCTTGGCATTGGAATAAAACCATCAAATCGGCTACTGACGTGCCGTCTATGTTCTGCACTATTTCGTTAGGCCAATCCTTTTTAAAATAACGATGCAGAACGCGGCTATGAATTCTTTTGTAGAGAAAATCGCCATAGTTGCTTGCGTTTAATGCAGCATCAATGGGCTCCTGCGACGATAGATTCTCTTCTTTATAAAAGTTGATTAAGTTTGGGTCTAGGGCTAAGGACGCTAACGAGATGGTATCGACGTGCACTTCATTTTGAGTGGTCTGAATGAGTTGATAGGCGGCGGGACAAGATACGGGTGAAGGCACTGAAATATGCGTGAGTTGTTTGTTTTTAACAGAATAGCGACTGACGCTGTTAACATGTATATGTCCACCAAAATGCAACCTTAGCCCTGTTTCCAGTAGCTTTTCAGCAACCCTGATTCCGGGCTGGCGTCTAATGACTTCAGTCTGGCCGAACAGTTTTGCATAGCCACCACTGCTATCGTTAAACGGATCAAGAGCCGGATAGTGGGAGAACGTCAACAGGTTTTTTCCTTGTTCATCGGCTCGCTTACATACATCAGTTATCCATTCGAACAGGTAGTGCTTGTTTCGTAGCATCGAGTTCCAACCGGCATCAGAACTGTCTTTAAATGCTCTTTTCTGGTTGATGTTCCACGTGCCATTTCTGGGCTCGAACACGTTGGCATCAATCATCAGTAACCACAGCCCTGGCGAAGGTTCGACAAGGTAGGAGGCATCCATTAACTGATGCGTCACGAGCCTGTCAGAAGATGTTGCTGGATAACGCCTTGTCTCGATCGCATCGGAGGTACCAAAAGGCGTCTCCCAATGCAAATATTCGGATTGGCGAAAGAGTCCGAAGTCCGCCATGGGAAGAAGCCCGTCTGGTGCCCCAAGGCAGAACATTTTCCTGGTTAACACAGCACTGTCCGATTCTTGTTCAGCGGTCTCAGGGTCGCTAGTGACCAATACTGTGTGTTGAGCAGAAACGGCGAAGCGTGTTGATTGATGTTTGCCCACAGGGCCGTAGAAGTCGTGATTTCCAGGAATCGCGTAAAAGTTTACAGCGTGTTCGTTTTTGAAATGTCGCAAGATGGAAACGACACGTTCTATAGCCTCAATCTGTCCATCATCCGCGTAGTCGCCCAGTAAAACCACGTGTTTTACCTCTCGTTTTACGATGTCTGTAAGTGCCCCCATCAGTGCCATATGGCTTTCATTGAATACTCGAGACGATAGACGAGTATCAGCCCATGATCTCAGAGTGAGTTGTCGCCCATCAATGGCTATAGAAGCACCATCGTAGTCACTCTCCATATCGTGTAGATGGGCGTCGGCAATTACCGCCACAGTAGGCATGTCGTGGGGTTTCATTAGGATTTAAAGTTGTTTTCCTTTAGGAGGTCGTAAATCTTCAATTGAGGAGACGCAGAGCATCAGCATAGGCATCGTTGGTGACTTTATGTCTGCTAATATGAGTTTTGTGGTGACAGAGTAACGCAGAGTGCACGGAAACAAAATTGCCTTTTATGCACCATTAAAATCACCGGCGCATGAAGTGCCTTCTGGTGATAGGTTAATGGCTAGATCGCTTGTTGAGTGTTTGCAGCAATTTGGGTATTGCGTTGAAATTGTGTCTCATTTGCGTGCTCTGATACGAGACCCCAATGACCAAGCTGCGAACACCACTCTGTTACGAAATGCAGATCAAGAATGTGAGCGAATTTCGACTCTTTGGAAGCGTCAGGATCCACCGGATTGCTGGTTTTGTTATCACCCGTATTACAAGTCACCGGACCTGCTTGGACCTGCTCTATGCCAAGAATTTAATTTGCCTTACGTAACGGCTGAAGCTTCGTATTCAAAGCGTCGTAACGAGGGATTTTGGGCTCTTGCACAAGCTCGAGTACTAGAGGCAGTAAACGCTGCAGCGGTGAATCTGTATTTCACGGAACGAGACAAGATTGGTTTGCGCGAAAGTGCTCAATCAGCTGATCTAGTCAGGCTTCGTCCGTTCATTCATCCGCTTGAAACTCATAGCTGTTCCTCCCATCCCGAGCCGTTAAATTTAGTGACTGTTGCTATGATGCGATCGGGTGATAAGTGGAATAGTTACGTTCGACTGGCAGCAGCTCTCTCTAAAATAATTGAGGTGCCCTGGACGTTACACATTGTGGGGGATGGTCCGGAAAGCCAGCAAGTAAGGGCACTTTTCGCGAATATTGCTTCTGAACGAGTGGTTTGGCACGGTGAAAAATCGCCTCAGGAAATAGCCACAATTTATGCTGCTAGCTCAGTATATGTATGGCCGGGATGCGGGGAAGCCTATGGATTAGCCTACCTTGAGGCTCAATCTGCCGGTTTGCCGGTGGTGGCGTTTGATACAGCCGGTGTACCGGAAGTGGTAGACAATGGGTACAGCGGAATTCTCACCGGGGAAGGTGGTGATACTGCGTATGCTGAAGCCATCAGGCGGCTACTGACAAATGAAGATCAGCGGCGCCTTATGTCTGCAAATGCCCGACAGCATATTTCAGAAAAGCACACGTTCAAGCAAGCCAGCGATTCGCTTGGAAAAGTTATGCAGCAAGTGATTAGTTCAGCGAAGTGAGTGAGAGTACCTCTATGCAATTGTTGTTAGACGAATTGAAGCGTCGACAGGATGTCGGCATGCCTGTTGAGTTTTGGCTGCGCGATGATGATGCCGTAGAGCCCAGTGCCGCACTAAGTCGTTTCAATACTCTGACTGAGACGTACTCAATACCAGCTACATTGGCGGTCATTCCTGAACAGACGGGTGAGGCACTGGTTGAAAGCTTACATCATATGAGTCACATCAATATTGCTGTGCATGGCTGGTCCCATAAAAATCACGCGCCTGAAACGGAAAAGAAGCAAGAACTTGGTAGTCATCGACCGAGCGAGCAGGTCCTAATTGAGCTGGCTAAAGGTTTCAGCAGGCTTTCAACTCTTTACGGTGGTCGCTTTGTGCCGCTGTTGGCGCCACCGTGGAATCGTATCGCTCATGACTTAGTCGACTCTCTGTCGGATATTGGTTTTGCAGGGCTGTCAACGTTCGGTCACGAAAAGCCTGCAGCTATTAAAATGCTTAATACACACGTTGACCTGATTGATTGGAAAGGCACGCGAGGCGGTCGAGCGTCAGACCCACTGGTTGGAGAATTCATTGAGAATATACGTTCCACCCAGAAACCTATCGGATTCCTGACGCACCACCTTGTGCATGATGAAGCGGCCTGGAGCTTTATGGAGAATCTATTTCAAGCAACGGCACAGCATGAGGGCTGTCGTTGGGTTTCGAGTCCTGAAATACTCAATATGGATAGGTTATTGTTTCACGAACCCTTACCAGATCCACGACTTCCAGCTCAGTAGTAATCCGCCGTCCCTTTTTTCCGAGGCACAGCACCAAGTTTCTACGTCCTTTTTGGACGTCTCCTGAGGAAGGCTTCCTGCAACAATATCCGAATCTATCAGGGTCATAGAGCCACCTCGACACATCAGGGTAAACAACAGCGGTCCTGTGGCCCACCATGCGGGTGCGCCTGGTAGGGTTGTATTTACGTCATCAAGGGATGCCAGCACCCTTGCAAAAACAGGGTGGCTGGGTGGTGCCATGATCAGCGAATTTGCCAGTAGCAACCCGCCTTTTCCGGTGTTGCGTGGAATGTCTTCCGCCATGGCGCAAATTCCCTTCATCGTCAGCAGCTGATCAAAACTGAGATCGAGACGCGCCGGATACCAATCGCAATCCAGATATATACCGCCATACTGCTTAAGAATGATATAGCGTGCTACGTCAACAGCTCCGGGGTGGTCGCCTCTGGACTGCATCCGAATAAAGGCGGGATGATTGAGGACGCCGAGCTGCTGTAAATCCGATTCCAGCCACAACTTGTATTCATATCCGTGCACCAGAGCATGGCTATTCCATGCTTGAGTGCCTGCTGGGATAGGATTTGGGCCTACCCAGATTTGATGGATTATTCGTGGAACATCGCCTCTGTTGGCAGTTGCGATGGCTTTCTTCTCGGCTGTGGAGAATCTGCAGAAGGGTGCAAGCTGCGTGGGTGGCGGCGTAAGATGGAATCGATACCCTGCCTTTTGAACGGTATCTTTCTCGGCTTTCGCCAGCTTTAACAATGCCGACTGGAGGCGGCGTGGTAAGTCTGCGGCCGTAGGCAAGCCCAGCGCAGCATTCTCTGGATCCGCTGCTACCTCGGCCAATATCTGCCGGGCATCATCGAACTGACCAGAAAGGCGCAAGGATTCAGCAGCTTGCAGTTTTCGGTTCAAACGGTGTTTTGCTGACATGGGCTCCTGTTCAAATTCCTGCAGCTCTATATAGAGTCGTGTTATTTTGGCACAGCTTATGTAACCGCGTGGATTTGGTAGGTACGATGGCGCCACGGAATTTAGGTTCCCAGGCTGTTTCAATCGTACTTGCCGAATACGTCTTAAAATGTCGAATATGTCTACGCAGATGAACTCGGACCAAATAGTAAACACATTATGTCTCAACAGTCGGATCCGAATACCGAAATACTGCGGGTAGAAAATCTGCATGTTGCATTTCCATTACCCCAAGGGCGGTTGGAGGCGGTGAAAGGTGTGAGCCTGCGCGTCATGCCAGGAAAAGTCACCGCTTTGGTTGGTGAGTCTGGTTCAGGTAAATCGGTCATTAGCCAGGTTATCCTGGGTTTGCAGCCAGAGTTTGCTGAGGTGAGCGGCAGGATTCTCTTCACAGATCCTAAAGAGCCCGGCGTGATTGGCGACACCGTAAGCTTGCCTCGAGATGGCAGGGCGATACGGTCGATACGTGGTCGGCGCATCAGCATGATCTTCCAAGAGCCTATGACCTCTTTCTCGCCGTTGCATACCATCGGCGATCAAATTGGCGATGTGCTGCGAGAACATACGATAATGACAACAGCACAAAGACGCGAGCGAATCGAGGAAATGCTGGATATGGTGGGCTTTCCTAACCCTGCCAAAGTGTTTGATATGTACTCGTTCGAGTTGTCTGGAGGAATGCGGCAGCGAGCCATGATTGCGATGGCTTTGATTTGTGAGCCTGCGTTGCTTATTGCTGATGAACCAACCACAGCCCTGGATGTCACGATTCAGGCACAAATCATCAAACTGCTTCAAGAACTTCAGTCTAGATTGCACATGGCCATATTGCTGATCACCCATGATCTGGGTGTGGTTGCCAATATGGCTGATGAAGTCTCAGTAATATATCGAGGGCAAATAATGGAGGCGGGGCCGGTGGATTCAATATTCCGAAATCCTAAGCATGCCTATTTACTGGGACTAATGAATGCCATTCCGCATTTTGGTATGCCTAGAGATACGCGATTGACACCGTTGCGTGATATTGAAACCAACGTGGAAAACTTGTTGGAAAAGGTTATGGCCCCCAAAAGGGAGCAAGAGAACAATTCAGAAATTCTACTATCTGTTAAAAACTTACGAAAATCATTCACTACAAAAAATCAAGACTGGAAGCTAGGCGACAGCAAGCAGCAAACCGTCGCGGTAGATGGTGTTAGCTTTGACATCCGGCGTGGTGAGTGCCTTGGGCTGGTTGGAGAAAGTGGTTGTGGCAAGACAACACTGAGCAAAATTCTGATGCGAGCTGTCGACCCTGACAGCGGAAGCATCACGTTTAACAGTGGTAGTGAAGAGGTCGACGTCTTAGCCGCCGAGGGGGCTGAATTGCTGGCATTGAGAACGAAAATTCAGATGGTATTCCAGGATCCGATATCGTCTTTGTCGCCGCGCATGACAGTAAGCAATATTTTGCGAGAACCTTTTGAGATTCATAAACGTGGTAATAGTGAGCAGAGAGATATTGCAACTGAGGCGCTGTTACATGCAGTGGGTATGGGGCGCAATGCGCTTCAGAGATACCCCCACAGTTTTTCCGGTGGGCAACGGCAACGCATAGGTATTTCTCGATCATTAGCTGTAGCCCCTAGTCTTATCATATGTGACGAACCTGTCTCTGCGTTGGACGTCTCGGTGCAGGCTCAAATTCTAAACTTGCTAAAAGACTTGCAAAAAAATATGGGGCTCACCTACTTATTCATTTCTCACAATCTTGCTGTGGTTGACTATGTGGCAGATAGAGTTGCAGTCATGTGGGCTGGTAAAATAGTTGAGATGGCGCCTCGTGAAGTCATCATGAATGAGCCTGTACATCCATACACGAAAGCGTTGCTTAACGCTGTGCCATTCCCTGATCTCGATCACCCGCTGGATCTCGATTCCGCAGGGCAGACCAGTGCAACCTCGTTGCAAAGTTGGCCTGAGGCCTTCCGAGAAGAGGGGGCTGGATCTCTGAGTGCATTGGATTTGGGCAAGGATCATTTTGTACTTGCACGTAAAACAGCGAATGTTGAGGAGTTGATAGCATGATTACCCGTCGCGCTATTTTAGGTTTGCTGGCTTCAGCGACAATTCCTGCCAGACTTAAGGCTGGATCAACTGATGGGTCAGCAGAGATAGACGCTGATGCTCATTTACCCGAACTACAACACCGATTACCGCAGAACCCGCGTGTCCTTAATCTGAAGTCTCTTGGGCGAGAGCCTGGGCAGCAAGGCGGACGTGTGCGTATGCTCGTTGGCCGACAAAAGGATATTCGCTACGTCCCCATATTCAGTTATTCACGTCTCGTTGGTTATAACCAGCAGCTGCAATTTGTGCCCGATATTCTTGAAAGCTACAAAATAGAAGAAGGTCGCATTTTTACGTTTAAATTGCGTGCCGGGCATAAGTGGTCTGACGGCAGTGAACTTAGCTCGGAAGACTTTCGTTATTATTGGGAAGACGTCATTCTGAACACTGACTATCTTCGAGGCGGGCCACCAGCACGACTGAAGGTCAACGGCAATATTGCCCAATTCGAAGTTGTTGATAGTCTTACTGTTCGGTACACATGGGATCTACCCATGCCAAGATTTTTAAGTATGTTGGCAGCCCCCATTCCTCAAACCTTGCTTCTGCCGTCTGCTTACATGAAGCAGTTTCATGGGGAGTTTCAAACCGAAGCTCACCTCGAACCTCTAATCGAGAAATATCGGGTTGACAACTGGGTTCGATTGCACCGGAAAATGGCCCGGCAAAACAGACCTGAAAATCCTGAGCTACCGACATTAGAGGCCTGGCGCCCCAGAACGTTTCCTCCAGCAGAACAATTTGTATTTGAGCGAAATCCTTACTTTCATCGTGTTGATGAAAATGGGGTGCAATTGCCGTACATCGATAAAATGGTGCTGAACGTCAGTTCAGCAGGATTGATCAGTGCGAAAACGGCTACTGGTGAAAGTGATCTTCAGGCTACTGGACTAGGGTTACCTGATTACACCTTAATAAAAGAAGCTGAAAAACGTTTCCCGATAAAAGTGTCTCTGTGGCGGGAGACTCGTGGGTCAAGCGTTGCGCTGTTTCCTAATTTGAATTGTAAGGATGATGTCTGGAGAGGGCTGTTCCAGGATGTTCGTATGCGCCGAGCCATGTCGCTAGCCATTAATCGCCGGGAAATTAACCAGGTGATTTGTTACGGTCTTGCAAAAGAAAGTGCAGATACCATTCTTCCTGAAAGTCCTTTGTACAAGCCAGAATACGCATCGGCCTGGGCTGCCTACGACCCTGATCAGGCGAATGCATTGCTTGATGAAATTGGATTGCAGAAACGAGGCGCTAATGGTATCCGGTATATACCGGACGGACGTCAGGCTAACATCACGATAGAGTCGGCAGGCGAAAGTACTCTGGAAACTGATGTTCTGGAATTGATCACTGATCACTTTCGGCAAATCGGCGTGGCTTTATTCATTCGGAACTCGCAGAGAGATATTTTTCGCAGCCGTGTAGTCGGGGGTAATGTCATGATGTCCGCCTGGCAAGGGCTCGACAATGGATTGCCCTCTGCTGATATGCCGCCAACTCAATTGGCTCCGACCACTAACGATCAGCTCCAGTGGCCAGTTTGGGGTTTGTACCGTCTGTCGGGACATAAGCAAGGCAGGCCGGCAGATATCGCAGAGGTTGAAAAGCTCGGTCAGCTTCTTGATGAATGGTTGCTTACCTCCACTACAGAGCAACGCGTACGAATCTGGCAAGAAATGCTGGATATACACGCCGACCAGGTGTTTTCAATAGGAACGGTTAACAGTGCGCTTCACCCTGTGGCCAGATCTGAGCGATTACAAAATGTACCAGAAGATGGCCTGTATGGTTTCGAACCGATGAGTTATCTAGGCGTCTATATGCCCGATACGTTTTGGTATAAGGGCGAGGGATAGTAACGATGCTGCGCTATATCCTTACGCGGATCATCACCATGATCCCGACGTTGCTGATTATTTCTGCTCTGGTATTTACCATTATCGAGTTGCCGCCTGGCGACTACTTTGAAAGCTATGTAGCCGAGCTTCGGTCTATGGGCGAAACTGCCGATTTAGAAGAAATAGAGGTGCTCAAAGAGCGCTACGGATTTGATCAACCGCTGTATAAACGTTATTTCCATTGGCTAAGTGGATTAATGGTAGGTGATTTTGGCTACTCCTTTGAATACAGATTGCCGGTCAATGAAGTGGTTGGTGAGCGTTTGTGGCTAACTATTCTTGTGTCTGTAGTCACCATAATTTTCACATGGTTGGTTGCATTCCCTATTGGTATTTATTCCGCCACTCATCAATACAGCTGGGGGGATTACGGATTGTCATTCCTGGGGATGATTGGTATTGCTGTACCCAATTTCATATTGGCTCTGGTCATGATGTACTTTGCGAATATCTGGTTCGGTACCTCGATAGGGCATCTGATGGATCGTGAGTACCTTAACCAACCTATGTCATGGGATAAGTTTGTATCCATACTGGAGCATCTTTGGATCCCTGTATTGATTATCGGTACAGCTGGTACTGCTGGTATGGTGCGGCGACTTCGAGCCAACCTGTTAGATGAATTGAAAAAACAGTACGTGGTAACAGCTCGGGCAAAAGGTATGGCTCCGCGTAAATTGTTGCTCAAATACCCACTGCGCATGGCGTTGAATTTTTTCGTTTCTGACATTGGTTCTATCCTCCCGGCTGTCATTTCCGGTGCGGAAGTAACTGCAATCGTTCTATCGCTGGAAACAACCGGGCCGATGCTGATAAAAGCCCTGCAAAGTCAGGATATGTATCTTGCCGGTTCATTTCTAATGTTCCTGGCGTTTCTGACAGTCATCGGGGTTTTAGTGTCGGATATTGCGTTGGCACTACTTGATCCACGGATACGCTTCGGTGCGGGGAGAGGCCAATGAAGTCGCCATTGCCGCCACCTGGTGCTCCACTAGAACACTATGTATCTGATGCATACTACGATCCCAATGATGTTGAGGCGGATAACAATCATGCGGGTCCCATTGCGAATGCCTCACAAATGCGACTCATGTGGTGGTATTTTCGACAACATAGGGTTGCTGTATTTTCAGGCGTAATTATTATCGTGATGTATCTATCGATACTCATTTGCGAATTTCTTGCGCCTTATAACTTGCATACACGCCATACAGAGTTTATCTACGCGCCACCAGTATCCGTGCACTTTTTCCACGATGGTGAGCTTGTATGGCCCTATACCTATGGTCAGAAAATGACGCTGGATATGACTAACTTAAAGCGTAACTACAGTGATATCCCTGGTGATGTACAACCGCTCAGGTTTTTCTGTCGAAGTGATTCCTACAAATTCTGGAATATATTCGAGTCTGATGTTCACCTGGTGTGTCCCACGACAGGTGGACAATTATTTCTTTTTGGAACCGACCGTCTCGGCCGTGATGTCTTGTCTCGAACAATCTACGGGGCCAGAGTATCGCTCACTATCGGCATACTTGGTGTCACGATGAGTTTTATATTGGGAATCGTGATTGGTGGTATTGCGGGATATCGTGGTGGCTTGTTTGACATGATCGTACAAAGAATTACAGAGGTCCTTCAGTCTATTCCCAGCATTCCTTTATGGATGGCACTCGCTACCATCATTCCGCTTACATGGAGTCCTCTGCTAGTTTACGTCGGCATCACAGTCATCCTCGGATTACTTGATTGGACGGGTTTGGCAAGAGCGGTTAGATCAAAGCTTCTATCTCTTCGTGAAGAGGATTACGTCGTCGCCGCACAACTCCTGGGTGCTGGTGGAGGAAGAGTCATTCGTAAGCATATGGTCCCAGGGTTTATGTCACATTTGATTGCCAGTGCCACTTTAACAGTGCCAGGTATGATTCTGGGCGAGACGGCATTGAGTTTTCTGGGTATCGGACTGCGGCCACCCATTACGAGTTGGGGCATATTGTTAACCGAGGCTCAGAGCATCAGTATTATTGCGCTCTACCCCTGGTTGCTATTGCCGGTTCTTCCGGTAATTATTGTTATCCTAGCTTTCAATTTTCTGGGTGATGGCTTACGTGATTCAGCAGACCCTTATAAGTGATTTGAAATTAGGTGATATGACGTGTGTCGAATTGATTTTTTTGTGCTAGCAAACAAGGCAAGCTTCCTATGGTGAAGCGGTTAGAAGACGCCAAAGTGCTAATGTACAGCCATGATACATTTGGCTTGGGCCATTTGCGTAGATGCCGCACGATTGCTCATTCTCTGGTAGAAAACTTCCAAGGCATCAGCGTTCTGATCGTATCAGGCTCAGCTATTGCAGGCGCGTTTGATTTTCGCGCAAGAGTCGATTTCGTCAAAATTCCAAGTGTCATCAAGCTCCGCAACGGCGAGTACACCTCCCTTGCAGGCCACATAGATATTGGTGACACTATCAGGATGCGTGAGTCAATCATTCGTCACACTGCTGAAACGTTCAATCCCGATATCTTTATCGTTGATAAGGAACCAATGGGTCTGCATGGCGAGCTTGGTGAGACGCTCACCTATTTGAAGTCAAACAATACAACTCTAATTCTGGGTCTGCGAGATGTGATGGATTCCCCGCGCCTACTGGCAAGTGAGTGGGCGCGTAAAGATCTAGTTAATAAGGTTGATTCAACTTATGATCATATCTGGGTTTATGGTCCTGAGAATTTTTATGATCCAATGACGGGAATGAATATTCCAACGAGTATGCGTGAGCGAATCGAATTCGTTGGGTTTCTCAAACGACAAACATCAGACAATACACTTTTGAAAGAAAAACAAACAAGTGAATATCTTCTTGTTACGACAGGTGGTGGTGGTGATGGAATCGATCTGATAAACAACGTTATGGCTGCTTACGAACAGTGCTCAGAGCTTGTTCACAAAACGATGGTTGTGTTGGGTCCGTATATGCCTAGTCAAGAGCGTAATGATTTTCTCGAACGTGGCAAGAAAATAGAAAATATGAAGGTCATCGACTTTGACTCAAGGTTGGAGGAGTTGATATTTGACGCTAAAGCTGTGGTTTCAATGGGTGGTTACAACACGTTTTGTGAGATTTTATCGTTTGATAAACCAGCGCTTATTGTACCGCGCACGATACCGCGTGAAGAGCAGTTATTGCGTGCACAAAGGGCTGCTGAACTGGACATGGTGGACATGTTGCTTCCAGATGATGCAGACGACCCTATGAAAATGGCAAAGGCACTGCTGACTCTACTGGCGCGTGATAAACCGTCTGAACGTGTCTCCGCCATAAAGATGGAAGGTCTGCAAAACTTGTCCAATAGTGTTGAAGCTATTATGCAGGCTCGAAAACCTGGGTAATGAGTCAGCCTCAACATGCGCACTCGGTGACTGGTAAGGTTGTTGTTGTACTTAAGGGATATCCACGCTTATCTGAAACGTTCATCGCTCAGGAACTGCTAGGGCTAGAGCAGGCAGGAATGGAGCTTGAATTCGTCTCACTGAGACATCCGACAGATCTAAAGCGTCATGCTGTTCATGACGAAATACGGGCACCGGTCACCTACCTTCCAGAATACCTCCATTTATCGCCTTTGCGAGTCATCAGAGGACTGATAAGTTGTGTTCGATTGCCAGGATTTTACAAGACATTTAAACACTTCCTCAAAGATGTAAACCGTGACAAGTCGCGAAGCAGGGTTCGTCGTTTTGGGCAGGCAATGGTACTCGCTGCAGAATGGCCGGCAGGGGGTGTATGGATCTATGCACATTTTCTTCATACACCTGCGGATGTTGCCGTTTACACGAGTGGGATTCTGGGTATTCCCTGGTCGGTTTCTGCGCACGCGAAAGATATCTGGACCTCTCCTGATTGGAATGTCAGAGATAAATTAAATAGCGCCGCCTGGACAGTGACTTGTACGGAGGTAGGCTACGAGCATTTACGTGGTTTGGCAAAAGATAAGTCGCGAGTTCATCTGAGTTATCACGGTCTTGATCTCAATAGATTCCCTCCATCTGAACGAGAACTTTCAGTGCGTGATGGGCGCTGTGCTGAGAACCCAGTTGTTATATTAAGCGTGGGTCGAGCTGTTAAAAAGAAAGGGTATGACATTCTGCTCAAAGCTCTATCGCAACTTCCAATCGATCTGCACTGGAAATTTACTCATGTAGGTGATGGCACCGAGATAGAAGTAATGAAAATCTTGGCAGACGAGCTTGGAATCAGCGAACGTATTGTTTGGGCCGGTGCTATCAACCAGCTCGAAGTATTATCTCTCTATCAGCAGGCGGATATATTTGCACTGGCTTGTCGAGTGACGTCAGATGGCGATCGTGATGGATTGCCCAACGTATTGGTAGAGGCCGCAAGCCAATCACTTGCGTGTGTTTCAACTCGTGTGTCGGGCATACAAGAATTATTCGTTGATCAAGTCAATGGACTGTTGGTTGAGTCAGAGAGCCCTGAGCAGTTAGCGACTGCGTTATCCCGAGCTATTAAATTACCAGCATTAAGATTGAATCTAGGGCGCAAAGCTGAAGCCAAAGTGCGTGAGACGTTGGACTATCGCACAAGCGTTCAACAGTTGATCACCTTGTTTGAAGATGCAAAGGCTGAGAAACATGATAGTTGAGTCTCGACAGCCTCGAGTTTTATTTTATGTCCAGCACTTACTTGGAATCGGACACCTTATGCGCTCAGTGCGTATCTGTGAAGCACTTTCTGCTATCAATGTTCATGTCACATTGGTTACAGGAGGAATGCCTGTGGCCGGTTTTCCACCGGTGGGTATAGAGCATATCGAATTACCGCCGATTGCCGTTCGCCATGGAGATTTCTCGTCAATCGTTGACTCGAATAATCAGGAAATTGACGACGATTTCAAGGCAAGACGTAGCGCCAGGTTGTTGGAAATCTATAGAAACGTTGCTCCTGAACTTGTTGTTCTCGAAGCTTTTCCGTTTGGTCGGCGACAGCTAAGGTTTGAGTTGTTGCCACTCATTGAGGCCATTGCGATAACTAAGCCCAAACCCGTTCTGGTGTCCTCTATTCGAGACTTCTTACAAAGACGTACCAAGCCTGGGCGTGACGACGCTGTTCTTCAATTAATCAATCAGTTCTTCGACAAAATCGTAGTTCACGGCGACCCTACGTTTGCAACTCTGGCAGATAGCTTTCCGAAGGCTGTTCAAATTAAAGAAAAAATCGTATATTCGGGACTTGTTTGTGCCAAAACTACAGCAGATCAGACTGAGGCCTATGATGTTGTTGTGTCGGCAGGTGGTGGGGCGGTAGGTACAGATCTAGTACAATCTGCTATCGATGCTGCCAGAATACTTCCAAAATCTCTGAAGTGGTGCATTGTAACAGGTCCGAATTCACCCATTAATCACCAATTGGCGTCAATAAGGCTAGCGTCAGCCAATATCACGTTCGAAGAATTTCGGAGTGATTTCCCTAGTCTGCTTCGATCAGCACAGTTGTCTGTTTCGCAGGCCGGATACAACACGGTAAGTGATATATTAAAAGCTGAGTGTCGTTGCCTACTTGTCCCTTACAGTTCTTCCGGGGAAACAGAACAGATTGATCGAACTACTCGACTTGTAGATAGGGGGCTTGCAGATATGCTGCATGCTGAAGATTTGACTGGCGAAAATTTGGCATCAAGGATTAGTACGAGTTTGCATCAAGCTGTGCCAGAGCAGATGGGTTCGTCTCTTGACACAGAGGGTTCGAGTGAGACAGCTCGAATACTTCTGAAACTGATTGAAGAAAACCGTCATGAATGAGACTCAATAGTAGGGTTCTGCATGATGCCTTAAGAACATGGGCGTCTGATCCCTTAACCAGTGAACACCGGCAGTAACCCTATGGAATCAACATTTAACCGCTATATCTGGAAGCACACCAGCCGGCAACAAATCTGGATTATGTGTGTCGTTCTAGTGTCCATGGTTCCTTTCTACTTTGCGTTTGATTTGCCCAAAATGCTAATCAACGGCCCCATTCAAGGAGGTGGTTTTGAGGCTGCTGGAGCAACACAGCCATTTTTACCCGGTATTTTTGGTGATATTCAGCTAGATCGTATTGACACCCTGCTGGGCCTGAGCATGCTGTTTCTGGGTTTAGTCATTATTAATGGTTTGTTTAAATACTATATAAACACCTTCAAGGGGCTGTTGGGGGAGCGCTTACTGCGCAGAATTAGGTATGAATTACTTGATCGAATATTGCGATTTTTGCCCGTTGAATTTAGGCGGATCAAAGGTGGCGAAATTGCGAGTATGGTCAAGGATGAGGTTGAGCCATTAGGCGGGTTTACCGCTGAGGCCTATGTGCAGCCACTGCTCTTGGGTGGGCAGGCTATTACTGCTTTGATTTTCATAGTTGTACAAAATGTCTGGCTGGGCTTGCTGGCACTTTTTATGGCAGGCATTCAGTTAGTACTGATACCTCGTCTGAGAGCACGGTTGCTTATACTTGGGCGCGAAAGACAAGTCTCAGCTCGTCAACTAGCGGGCCGGGTGACCGAAATAGTGGAAGGAATTGAAACTGTTCATGCATTTGATACCTCCAACTTCGAACGAGCTGATATTGCTCACAGACTAGCCACCCTGTTCAGAATACGTTTCCAGATCTATTCCTGGAAATATAAAATAAAGTTCCTGAATAATTTTCTTGCGCAGATAACGCCATTTCTTTTCTACCTATTAGGTGGTTACCTGGCGATCAATGGCAGTTTGGATGTAGGGCAATTGGTAGCTGTCATTGCTGCTTATAAAGAATTACCGGGACCTCTAAAAGCGCTTATTGATTGGGATCTTGCAAAGCAGGATGTAGAAGTAAAGTATGAGCAGCTTCTCGAGCAGTTTGATGTTGCCGAACTGATAGATTCTGACTCTCAAGCAGTGACGACTAACAAGCACCCTGAGCCCATACCGTCATTAACTGCAACGAACGTGACAGTTGAAGACCATGGTGGTTCGGTGACCCTGGAAAATGTCTCTTTGTCTGTACTTGCCGGGGAGTCAGTGGCAATAGTAGGAGATGCGAGTAGCAGTGCTAATATCCTTGCAGAGGTTTTTGGAGGCATTACGCGGCCCTCTCAAGGCAAGCTATTGGCTGGAAAAGATAATCTGGCGAGCCTACCTGAATCCACAACAGGTAGAAATATTTCATACGTTTCAGCTGATACGTATTTTTTCTTTGGCACAGTACAGCAGAATCTTCTCTATGGCTTGAAACACAGCCCTCTGGAGGCTGTGGAGTACACGGGGGCGGAAGCGATCACTCGTAAATGGGAGTTGGCCGAGGCCACACGAACAGCCAATCCAGTCTTGGATCTGAATAGTAATTGGATTGATCATGACCAAGTTACCGGTTTGAACACCGGGACCAGTCTTGTTGATGCCATGAAGCAAGTGCTTCGAGCAGTTAATTTTTCAGACGACGTGTTTGATTTTGCCCTTCATTCAAAAATCTCGTCTCAGATTGATCCCGGTTTTGCTAATCAGATTATTAGTTTGAGGGCTTCCATTCAGGAAGAGCTAAACTTGAAAGGTTTGAATGGACTTATTATTCCATTCGACATTGATTGCTTCAATGGGCAGGCGACAATTCTGGAGAACATCCTCTTTGGAATACTGACAGATCCGGAAGACTCCATTCGTTACGCTGGGGTTAATACCTATTTACACAACATGCTGCAAGAAACCGGACTTGATACCCATTTGTTCGCTATGGGTATGAGCATCGCAGAGATATTCAATGAACTATTTGTTGATCTGCCAGAAGACCATCCTCACTTCGATCAGTTTGATCTCATTGAATCGTCTCAGATGCCTGAGTTCAGAGAGCTACATCAACGGTGTACCGGTAAGGATCTTACAAGCATTAGTGCTGCTGATCGTATGACATGGATAAATCTAAGCTTTAAGTACTCAGAGCCGCGTTATCGATTCGGTCTTTTGGATGATGGTTTGATGCAGAAAATTGTCGAAATCCGCAAACTGCTGCACAAAAATATGTCCAAGGAATTAAAACTGGGCATTGAGATTTATGATTCAGACAACTTTTTGTCTTCTGCCAATCTGCTCGATAACATAGTGTTCGGAAAGGTAGATCGAAAAATTAAGAATGGTGAGCAAC
>JBLIIE010000056.1:0-29929 GCA_047634635.1 Granulosicoccus sp.
CTGGTAGCCCCATGCAACACTCATGCGCTTGACTCAACGACTATCTATAACTGGGGTAGCATTGGCGGCCAGCTACGCGCTTCTAAGTATGTCTCAGTCAGTGATAGCTGAGCAAACAAGCGGACCTGATTACACGATTGCCTCACAAACACTGTCAGAACCCGACATTTCGAATTGCTTAGCCCAGCTAGATGCAACCGTGGCGCTAGCAAGTTCAACCAAGGATAGCAACGATTATTTAGAAAGCCGGTTTGCGGAACTGGAAGCACGCTGCCCAAACCTGCCTCATTTTGCTCACAACCGAGGGGTTTTGGCGGCACAAGCCTTGCGTTGGCCCGACGCCATAAAACACTTAAATCGATCATTAGAACTCGATCAACGGGCTTCTATGACACATCGTCATTTACAACAAATTTTCGAGTACCGTGCCGCCCAAGCCTATGCAAAGGCCTTAAAAACGTCTATGTCGATTCACCCACCTGTGTTGACACTGCAATTATCTACAGATCAAAACGCTGATACGTCACTATCCGTGCACGATGAGAGTCGATTCCACACAATCAGTACGGTGGAATATGAGCTGTACGCATGGTGGCAAGCCATGCGTTGGTCAGAAAACATCAATGATTTCTATGTGAACAACTTTCCTCACGAAGCAATAGGCCGTGGATCTCATCACCTACTTCAGCAGCAATGGAGCGAGATGCAACGAGAAATCGCCTTCACCGCACAGGACGCTGTTGTGGTTCTCAGCGACCCATTGCACAACAGGACCCTTGTACTGCTTCGCCTAGTCGGGACTCGGTGGAAAATCTATCAAGAAACCCAGCTGTGAGATTTTCTAATGGCAATTTTTCCTTGCACCAGTTTCTTGCAATCGTTTTATTGTGCTCCTCGGCATTTAACGTTTCAGCAGCTCCACACCAGTCTCCCAATTCCTCAGACGCGCTAGACAAACAGATTGCGGCAACACTCGCCGCACTGGCCGCCGGCGAAATTCAAGATGCAAGAATATTGGCACGTCAAATGGCTTGGCGATTTCCCAAGTACGCACTAGCCCAGCTACTGACAGCTGAATTAGAATCTACAGCAGCCTTTCAGGACGTCAAAGCAGCAGATCTGAACCCAATAAGCCAACAACTTATTGATTTACTGTCAGAAGCCCAAACACGCTTAAAGTCAGCTCAGGCGAAAGAGACAGTCAAGGAGGACAGAGCGTCGCAAAAATTTTCGATATTGCCCAATACTATTATCCAAATAGGTAAGAATTTATCGAATTTGCTGGTGATCGATTTAGAACAGTCAACCATAAACCATATTGTTGGAAACAATCAGTCGCCCACTCTGATTCAGCAACACTATATCGGCAGTGGTAAAGGAGGTTATGGAAAACAGATTGAAGGTGACAATAAGACACCACTTGGCGTGTATACCATCACCGGAAAGAGACTCGACTCCTCATTACCAGACCTGTATGGTTCAGGCGCTATGACTCTGAATTATCCAAACGCCTTGGATAGACACCTGGGAAGAACCGGCTACGGGATCTGGATACACGGTGTTCCTCACGCACAACGCAGTCGGGCTCCTCGATCCAGCGAGGGTTGTGTAACCATGTCCAACGACCACATAGTCTCCTTGATGAACCAGGTAGACCCGCTAGACACGCTAGTGATACTAACTCGTGGATTAAGCTACGCCACAGATGCCAAAAGAGTTGGCAGTCAGCAGCGATATCAACAACTGTTTACACACTTCCAAAGAACAATACGTAGCGGCAACGAATCGCAAATCGCTGAACTTTATGACAGTCCCAAAGGACCTCCGATGCAACGCCCGTTGACATCATTAGTGGATTACATGGCCGAAATCGATGCCCGGGATATCACCATCGTCATGAACCCCGCCTTACCTGTGAATTATCAGCACCTGGAAAGTCGTTTTCTAGTCATGAAGGGCCAATTTGGCCCAAAGAATGAGCACAAGATCACTTTATACTGGCGCGAGCTGGAAAATGGCGAATGGAGAATCGCCACTGAGGTGTGGAATAGTCCAACCACGTGAGTATGTCTAACCGGGAGCACTAAAGTCTCCCAGTTGTATGCCGCTTTCGTAGTATAGAATTTTCTCATATATCAATATTGATAACTCTTCAGCGTAGATTGCAAAAACAGCATGCTTTTCAGCAAATTTTTTAAAAGTGACCAAAAAATTACGGCTGCTGCCAAACGCACTTTGGCTCAGAGAAAAAACGTAACTGCGACAAAGTCACGGAAAACACATGAAAAGGTCGATGTTCGTGACTTACGCGTAGGAATGGTCGTTGTGCAATTGGACAAGCCCTGGGAAGAATCAGGCTTCATGTTCCAAAGTGTAGAGATCGCGTCTACAGCTGACATCGAAGCCGTGAGCAAAGAGTGCTCTTTTGTGTGGGTAGACTTTGATGAATACAATTTGCCAGACACTAGTAAACCTGTGCAAACACAGCAGCCACGACTCATCATTGGCAGCACAGCAGTAGTTATTGATGAAATCAAAACAGCCACCAATATTCAAAGTATGGCAAGCACCGCTGTCAGCTCTTTGTTTGACGATATTCGTCTCGGTGAAGAGCTCGACGGCACTGAAGTCAAGCAAGCTGTTAGCGGTTGTGTTGATAGCATTCTGCGCAATCAGGATGCCTCGTTGTGGTTAACCCGTATGCAAGCCAAAGATGCTGGTACGGTTCAACATTCGATGAATGTTTCCGCTCTGAGCATCATTATGGCCAAAGCAATAGGTCTAAATAACCAAGAAATGGAAGACGTTGGCGTTTGTGGAATGCTCCATGATGTCGGCAAAACAAGAGTTCCCAACGATCTCATCGAAAAAGTAAATCCCTTGGATCCTGAAGAAATTGCAGAAATGCAACGCCACACGACCTACGGACGCGATATTTTACTATCGACTCAAAACGTCATGTCTGTTGCTGCAGATGTTGCTTACTCTCACCACGAAAGGCCTGACGGGTTAGGATTTCCGCAAGGCTTAAAAGATGATCAAATACCGGTCTACTCAAAAATAGTCGCTATCGCTGACGCCTACGATAATATGACGAGGAATAAGCCTTACCGTGCTGCGCTTTCACCGTCTCACGCACTGCAGGAGCTTTATCAGCTAAGAGGCAAGCAGTTCGATGATGAACTTGTTGTTCTCTTCATAGACTCGGTTGGTATATTTCCACCTGGCAGCATTGTGGAAATGGTAAATAAGGAGGTAGGGATCGTACTCGCCAACACCGCGGACAAGCTACGCCCTCGGGTCATCATGATTCTGGATTCGATTGGAGAACCTGCGATGCAGAGGGTAGTTGACCTATCTAGATTGGAGATCGACAACGAAGGCAAGGTTTACCAGGTGAAAACAACACACAGCGATGGCACATTCGGCATCAATGTTGGTGAATTCCAGCGAGCTGGATTGCGAATAGGTTAGTGCCCTATTTAAAGTACCAGCAGGTCATCTCCAGAGTTTTGCCCCCGTTTCGCATTATCAGATCGTTGCTGCTCAAGTGTATTGAGATACGCTCCATCAACATCGCCGGTTACATACTCGCCGGTAAAGCAACTTGATTCGAAATTATCTATTGGGTTTTTGTCGTAACGGACAGCCTCAATCAGATCATCTATCGTTTGATAAACCAACCAATCGGCACCTATAGCTTTCTCGATTTCTAGTGTTGTCTTGTTGTGCGCTATCAACTCATCAGCGGCTGGCATATCGATTCCATATACGTTGGGGTATCTCACCGGTGGCGCAGCTGAGGCCATATATACTTTCTTGGCACCAGCATCTCTTGCCATCTCTACAATTTGCCTTGAAGTAGTACCTCTTACGATGGAATCATCTACAAGCAACACATTTTTACCACTGAATTCTAATTCAATAGGACTTAATTTTTGTCTGACAGATTTTTTACGCAATTGCTGCCCAGGCATAATGAAGGTACGCCCAATGTAACGGTTTTTGATAAAGCCTTCCCGATACTTCACCCCAAGATTAACAGCGACTTCCAGTGCTGATGTGCGACTCGTATCTGGAATCGGTATCACTACATCAATGTCATGTTCAGGCCGCTGTTGCAGTATGCGTTTAGCAAGCGCCTCTCCCATTCGCATCCTTGATTTATAGACAGATATGTTATCGATAATGCTATCCGGTCTTGCTAGGTAGACGTATTCGAAAATACACGGTGAAAGAACCGGATTCTGAGAACATTGCTCAGAATGTAAGTTGCCATCCATATCAATATAAACCGCTTCACCTGGAGTGATATCACGTAGCAATGTAAAACCCAATCCTTGAAGTGCCACACTTTCGGACGCAATACAGTACTCAGTGCCAGAGTCAGACACACGTTTGCCAATAACAGCAGGCCTAATTCCTAGTGGATCTCTGAATGCAAAAACGCCTCTGCCCACCACCATGCCTATAACAGCATAGGCACCACGACATCTGCGATGCACTGCCGCCACAGTCGCAAAAATCATATCGGCAGTAAGATGTGTGCTTGGCTTCAGATCTTGCAACTCATGTGCAAAAACATTAAGTAAAACTTCACTGTCAGAGCGTGTGTTTATATGGCGAAGATCAGATTCAAAAAGTTCCCGCTGCAAAACATCAGAATTCGTCAGATTACCGTTGTGAGCCATAACAATGCCGTAAGGCGAATTCACATAAAACGGCTGAGCTTCGGCCTGCCCCGAGGTCCCTGCCGTCGGGTAGCGAACATGCGCAATTCCCATTTTCCCTTCAAGCCGCTGAATATCACTGGATCGAAAAACATCCCGCACGAGTCCTGCACCACGACGAAGTACTAGCCTTCCATCATGACACGTTGCAATACCAGCAGCATCCTGACCACGATGTTGTAAAAGAGTCAAACCATCATACAAACGAGGACTAACGCTTTCCCTGCCTACAATTCCGATAATGCCGCACATGTAAATTCAATACCCTATTGGAGTGAAGTCAAAATGCTGCGCAATGCCGTCTGGCAATTTTGCATGCATAGATTTGGCAATTTTCTGGAACTGCGGTATGGCTGCAGAATTTCTCCACCAAACCTCTTGCTTCAGCTCAGGAACAAGATTTCCCACAAGTACAAGAAGACTTACGATAATCACACCTCGAACCATTCCAAAGCCTACACCCGAGGCTCTGTCAATCATGCCGATCTTGGTTCTCGACATGATACGTTCAAACACCCAATTAATGATGCCTCCCATAAAGAGCGTGCCAACAAAAAGACTCAAGGCGCTGATTGTTGCTCGAGCTTGAGGGCTCTGAACTGTATCAATGGGTAGCAAAACAGAAAATCGGCTTGTATAAGCGAGCGTGACCGCGATCGCCACCGACCAGGTAAGCAAACTCATGGCTTCTCTTCGGAATCCACGCATGAAGCTAATGATTGCTGAAAAAATAATGACAGCCAGAATGACAAGGTCAACTTCAGACACGTCTCGGTACCGTCCGCTTTGTAAGGGCGAATACTAACAAAAGCACCACACTTGCGGGTGCCTGATCAAGGATAACTTCTAACTACAGCTTCATTACCCAGAAGTGCCTCTACTTTAGTACGTGAATCAGAGGCGCTCTGTTCTGAAATCATGGGCCCAACCAGCACACGAAATGGATCCGTTACAGCATTACGATCACGTACAAATGAGGCGAATCCAGATCGCCTAAGTTGATCACGAATGGCTAATGCGTTTTCGTGATCGTTGAAACTACCAGCTTGCACTACCCATGCGGTCAGGGGAGCCGCTGTTCGAGTCCTTCGCAGTGAATCTCGAACCTCTTCAGATGCTTTCATATAGTCGGGTAGATCGCTCTCCCCTACTTTGATACCTGACGCAATATCCTCAGTAGAAATCGCTTTGATGCGTCTCTCAGGGATAGTCTGAGTGCTGAGATTGCCATTTTTGTCCACAATTTTCAGTGGTTCCTGTCGTAATTTTTCAACTCGACGGAATTGGCTCTCACTGCCTGCCCCATCAAGAAGCAGCGGCAGAACAATAACCATGATGGCAATGAACACGGCTGCACCCCATATACGCAGCCGGAAATTGCTCTCATTATCATCGTCAAAGGATGCCATAGTCATTCAGGCGACGCTAAGGACTAACGGCAGCATCCAGCACGCCACGTACATCTGCAATAGTGTAAAAGGAGCCCGCAACTAAAATTGGCTGGGTGTTTTCACGAGCAAGGTGAAGCGCTGCCGCGTATGCCTCTGAGGCGGACATGTAAGGTGTTACAGGTACACGCACGATACCCTGTATTTGCTTAGCCAATTCGCCACTGGACAAGGCTCGAGGACCCTCCAATGGAACCGTATGCCAGTGCGCAGTTATCGGTGCAAGCGCTGTAACAATTGCGGCTAAATCCTTGTCTGCAAGGCACGCAAATATCACTTGTGCTTGTTGCGACGGGTATCGTTCTCCCCAGGCAACTGCTAGTGCCACGGCCCCAGCTGGATTATGTGCCACATCCAGCAGAACAGGTATACCCTGTATGACCAACTCTTCAAACCTGGCAGGAATAACGACTCCCAACAGCGCCTGCTTGAGAGTGGCTTTACTCACCGGCAGGCACTCGGTCAACGTATTCACGACGGCAACAGCACAGGCGGCATTTCGTCGTTGATGAATACCAGCCAATCCAGTCTGAGGAAGTTCTGTTTCGGATAATGCGCCTACATGATCCACTATGATCCCTTGGTTTTCAGCGAATCGCTGCAAAGACTGAGGAGGATCTACGTCGCCAACGACCAGTACTTTGTTTCGTCGACCAATAGCACCCTTTTCAGTGGCGATTATCGACAAGTCAGAACCGAGATATTCCTCATGATCCAATGCAATACTTGTAATAACTGAGCAATCTGCGTCCCACAAATTAGTTGCATCTAGCCTTCCACCTAAACCAACTTCCAGTACGTAAACATCGCAGCGCCTCTGCTGAAACACTCGCATCGCTGCCAGCGTTGTGTACTCGAAATAAGTCAGAGTTTGCGGCGCTCTACCACTTTCGACAAATGCCAGAGCATCTACGATTTCTGATGACTTAGCCATTTCACCATCGACTTGGATACGTTCTCTAAAATCGAAAATGTGTGGGGAAGTATAACTGCCAACACGATAACCTGCGGCCGCATAGATAGCTGCAAGCATGCTAACCGTAGAGCCCTTACCGTTGGTCCCACCCACGAGTATAAGCGGACTCGATACAGGACGCATACCCAGCCGATCCGCAACCTTACCGACCCTTTCCAACCCCATATCAATGGAGACTGGATGAATTGTTTCTAGCCAGGTCAACCACTCACTGAGAGGTTCTGATGGAGAAGGTGCAGTCAAAAGGACCTCAGTATCAGAAGCAGTAGTCACAAGTCAGTGTTTGCGTAGATCACGACCCACTAGGAACAGCGACACGGGCATCATCAAATTTCAGCACTGGCTTGTCACCCAGCTTTGCCAACAACCTGGCGAGCGTGTCGCGCATATCCCGACGATCACAAATAAGATCTATGGCACCATGATCCAAGAGAAATTCGCTGCTTTGAAAACCTTCAGGCAGCTTCTCCCGAACCGTTTGCTCAATAACGCGTCGCCCTGCAAATCCAATTCGAGCTCCAGGTTCGGCAATTATGATGTCACCGAGCATAGCTAATGAGGCAGAAACACCCCCCATCGTGGGATCCGTCAGCACAGAGATATAGGGGAGCCCCCTATCCGCTAGCCTGCGCAGTAAAGAGCTGGTTTTGCTCATTTGCAACAGTGAGAACAAAGCCTCTTGCATACGTGCACCACCGCTTGCACTAAAACAAATGAAGGGGATGCCTTGTTCAAGACTGCGCTCACAAGCCCGACTGAAGCGCTCTCCAACAACTGATCCCATTGAGCCTGCCATGAACTTAAAATCAAAAACTGCTACCACAACAGGCATACCTTTGAGCTTACCTTGCATAACAATCAGGGCATCCTTCTCTCCAGAGTCTTTGGCAGCCTGACTCAGACGGTCTTTATAGCGCTTGGAGTCCTTAAATTTAAGCATATCAACGGGCTCTATTGATGCTCCGATTTCTTCCTTGTCACCAGCATCTAGCAAACGCTCAATCCGCTTCCGTGCTCTGACCAACATGTGATGACCACAGTCAATGCATACATCCTGAGCTCGCTCTAGCTCAGCGTGGTACAACACGTGAGAACAGTTATCACATTTGATCCATAGACCTTCTGGAACTGTGCCTTTTTCTTCGTTACGCGTGCCGATTCGCGCAGGAATAAGCTTCTCGAACCAGCTTAAACCAGGAATTGAAGGAACAATGGTCCTCTTTTCAACATCCTTGGGCTTCTCACCATCGCTCACGCGATATCTCCAGCACGGTCCATGGCTAAACGCATACCGTTAACTAATTCGAACATTTTTTCATGCAGAACATCGGGATTTTCGCCGTGTTCAGCGACGAGTGACACCAACACACTGCCCACCACAACGGCATCTGCAGTTTTTGAAATTGTCGCGGCTGACTCTGCGTCACGTATGCCAAAACCGACTGCGACCGGAATTTGTGCAAAGGTCTTGATGTGAGCAACCTTACTGGCAACCTCAACCGGGTCGATATTTGCGGCCCCGGTAACGCCCTTCAAAGAGACGTAGTAGATATACCCGCTTGTCTTTTCACATACCAACTTCACACGCGTATCGGGAGTTGTTGGAGACAATAGAAATATACTATCCAAATTTTTCGCTTTGAGCTCGACCAGCAGGTCATCGGCTTCTTCAGGCGGGAGGTCCACGGTAAGCACACCGTCTACACCGGCATCTGATGCAAGTTCCGCAAATTTCTTGTAACTCAAAATTTCAACAGGATTCATGTACCCCATAAGTACCACAGACGTTTCTGAATCGGTTTGACGAAACCGCTTAACCGTTTCAATCACTTGCACAAGCGAAACATTATTCTTCAACGCCCTCTCGCATGCTGCCTGAATTACCGGGCCATCCGCCATGGGATCTGAGAAAGGTATTCCCAACTCGATGACATCTGCACCTGCTTTGACCAATGTATGCATCAACGCAAGCGTGGTATCCAGATCTGGATCGCCTGCAGTAATGTAGGGCACCAGTAATTTCCGACTGGTATCCTTTGCAAAGCGTGCTGCGATACGGCTTTGAGTCATAGGGTAATTCCTGCTATGTCGGCCAGTGTATTGATGTCTTTGTCACCTCGCCCGGAGAGGTTGACAACTATATTGATGTCTTTACTCATGGATGGAGCTATTTTCATCGCATGAGCCAAGGCGTGAGCTGACTCCAACGCTGGAATGATACCCTCGATTCGACATAACTTGTGCGTTGCTTCAAGAGCTTCTGTATCAGTTGCCACTACATATTGAGCACGACCGATATCTTTTAGAAAGGAGTGCTCTGGACCCACGCCAGGATAATCCAGACCGGCCGACACACTGTGAGTTTCGATAATCTGTCCAGCCTCATCTTCCATGAGATAGGTGCGGTTACCGTGCAGTACACCCGGCTTGCCAGCGCTAAGCGGGGCAGCGTGTCGTCCTGTTTCCAGCCCATCACCACCAGCCTCTACGCCGATTAGATCAACATTGGCGTCATCCAGGAATGGGTGGAACGCACCAATCGCGTTGGAACCACCACCGACACACGCAATGATCGCATCAGGCAGTCGTCCAGTATGCTCCAGCGACTGCTCCTTGATCTCTCTCCCAATCACACTGTTGAAGTCTCGAACCATGGTTGGATAAGGATGAGGGCCCGCAGCGGTACCGATAATGTAGAAAGTGTCATCGACATTGCCCACCCAATCGCGCATGGCTTCATTGAGCGCGTCCTTAAGGGTGCGCGAGCCCGACGTGACCGGAACGACCGTAGCGCCCAGGAGCTTCATTCTGAAGACATTGGGAGCCTGTCGGACTATGTCCTCTTCACCCATGTAGACGATGCACTCCATACCCCATCGAGCACAGACAGTTGCTGTAGCAACGCCATGCTGGCCTGCACCTGTTTCCGCAATAATGCGCTTTTTGCCCATGCGTCGAGCTAGCAGTGCCTGACCTACCGTGTTGTTTATCTTGTGTGCACCTGTGTGGTTGAGATCTTCGCGCTTGAGCCAGATTTGAGCTCCACCAAGTTCATTAGACATGCGCCGCGCATGATAAAGCGGATTAGGACGACCCACAAAATTTTTAAGTTCCCATTCGAATTCAGCGATGAAATCTTTGTCAAGCCGATAGTGTTCATAAGCTTCTTGCAGCTCACGTACAGGGTCCATTAATGTCTCGGCAATGAAACTACCGCCGTAAGGACCAAAATGCCCTCGCTCATCAGGAAATTTTTCTGAGATCTGGCCTTCTGGCAACTCAATCGCTTTATTCATTAGATTATTCCAAAATTTCTTGTTATTTAGTGATCAAAAGGACCTTGGACCCAGTTCATTTGTCGGTATCAGCCTTAGATACCGCAGCCATAAAGGACTTCATAGCATCTGGGTCTTTGATTCCTTTCTGGATTTCAACTCCAGAACTGACGTCAATTGCGTGAGGAGCAACCTCATTTATCGCTCTTTCCACATTGTGTACGTTAAGACCGCCCGCCAATATCAGCGGACGTTCAAAATTTGTCGATAATTGTGTCCAATCAAAAGCATGCCCCGTCCCTCCCAACTCGCCAGGTGCATTGCTATCAAAAAGAAAACCTGAGCAGAATCGAAACATCGATAGCTCTGTAGTAGTGGGCATCCCTCCCCCTACTCCAATAGCTTTTAGGTAGGGACGCCCGAATTGATCGCAATAATCGGCGGTCTCCTGACCATGAAATTGAGGCATCATTGAAGGCATTAAAGAGAGCACATGCCGCACATCCTGAGCGTCTGCGTTCAAAAATAGTCCTACACAAGTCACAAATGGAGATACAGTTCTGACGATCTCTAGTGCTGCGTTCGGTGCAATGTATCGCTCGCTGGCAGCAACAAAAACGAAGCCAAGCGAGTCCGCACCCAAAGCTTGCGCCATATCGGCGTCTTGCAGGCGTGTGATACCGCAGATTTTGACTCGGGTTCTTAGCGCCATCTTACTTGGAACTTTACCAGATGACTCCTTACGAAGCCATAATTGGATTCACGGATACCAGGGAATTTCCTTGTTTTTTTCGAAATCTGGTACCCCATATTCTTGCGGGTAGCTTGGTTGGAGGAAACACAGCCCTCGCGGCGCTATCGTCATTCCTGCTTGTGAGCGATCTCGAACTCCCAACAAAGTCGACATCCAGTTTTCTGGACGATCGCCTCGACCTATCGTCAGCAAGCAACCAGTCACAATGCGCACCATGTTGTGCAAAAATCCATTTGCAGTCACTTCTACTATGATTTTGTCCAAGTCACGACGGACAGTAATTCGTTTTAGAGTCCTGACGGCATGATTTGCCTGACAATCCGCCGATCGGAAGCTACTGAAATCATGCTCTCCCACAAGCACCTGCGCTGCTGCGTGCATCCGCTCTGCATTCAGTAAAGTCCTTTCCCAGCCCATAGTCCCTGCTTGATATCCGGGCCGAGTAGCGCGATTAAGAATAGTGTATCGATAGCTCCTATCTAGCGCCGAAAATCGCGCATGAAAACTCATTGGCATTTCCGATGCCCAATGAATAGAAACTCGTTTATCCAGATGAGAATTTGTACCGAAAGTCCAAGCACGCAAGGGACGCTCAGCTTCACTTTCAAAATGAACAACCTGAGCTGCAGCATGGACACCCGTATCTGTTCTACCAGCGCAATAGACAGTAACAGCGTGTTGAGCAATCTTGCTTAACGCCTGTTCAACTTCCGCTTGTACGGAATGGCAGTGGGGTTGACGTTGCCAACCGCAAAAGCCCTGGCCATCATATTCGACAGCCAGGGCTATTCTTTTTAAAACCATATGTAGATTATTTACATCAGGATATGTTGCGTAACAAAATTTCTGCCTCGGTCACCTGAGCCGGGTTTCCACTCTTCACGATTTCATCTAAAGCACTACTCGCCGAATCTTTGTCACCCATGTCGATGTAGGCCTTGGCCAGATCTAACATGGTCTCCATTGCACCAGAATCATTGCTCGCTGATCCGGCCACCGCATCACTGGCATCGTAGTTATCGAAGTTATCGAAGTTATCGAAGTCAACGTTAAAAGACATTTCCGGAAGATCGATGTCGCTGAGGTCGGGGTTCATGAGTTCAGCGGAGTCAAGCTCGAGATCGCCAGAGAGTTGATCCAGATCAAGCGTCAAATCATCCGCAGAACCAATAACTCCATCTATTTCATCCATCGTCAATGCTTCACTGAGAACATCACTATCAGCGATAGTAGCGTCGAGAAAATTTTCTGAACTAGCTGACAGAGCGACCGTGTCATCGAAGCTAGGAAAATCGACATTATCACCCGCTTCCGCTGCAAAATCATCAGCAATCTGTGAAAAATCACCCGTGGCCTCAAGATCTGCTTCGTCAAAAGCAAAGGCTGGATCAAGACTTTGATCCATGAGATCTGTTTCATCAACATCGAGGCCAACTGAATCAGGTTTCGACGTAAGCGATGCAAAACCTGCCGCCACGGCAGCTGACGCTGCTACAACCGGCGCCTTTAGATCAGAACCATTCTCGGCGTTATTAGAACTCGCTAAATATTCATCGTTATTAGTAGCATCGATAGATCGATTGATCGAACCGCCAACAGTCTCATCTGCGGGCAGAAAATCGTCATCAGTCAACTTTACCGACTCCTTATGAAAGCTAGGAGTTGGGGGGGCAACTTTAGCGACTACACTATGAAAAATTGGCTCATCTGGTATGAGCTCAGCTCCATCGACTGCGATCTTGTTCCAATCAGGGTTAGCTTCACCACCAAATCGTGCATGGAAATTTTTAGCCGCAGATAGATACTTATCAACGTTACCTTGACCGTGATAAGTCTCTAACAGTTTTCGAGCATAGTCTGGATTGTTAGGTTGACTCTCGACAGCTTTGTTCAGTAGCTCTTCAGCTTGACCATGCAGTCCATAATTCAGATATACGTCGACTTCGGATATTGTGTCGTCACGATCAATATCAACGTTTGATGCAGCGACCGCCACACTCTGCAATTCAGATCCGAATTCCAGATCCTGCATGTCGTCAACATCAGCAACTTCAGGCTTCGCGCCTGTGCTGTCAAGGTTGCTCAAAGAGTTGGACGTGTCCTGTTCATCAAAATCAGAACTTGCAAAAATGCCAGTACTGACTTCACCGAAATCATCAATGTTATCGAACCGATCCTGACTTAGTTCAGCCTGAAGATCAGCTGCTTCATACTCATCAATGAAATCGATATCGTCTCCAAATGCCGTCTCTTCATCAACATCATCAGAACGCCTGCGGCGCCATAACAAGAGAGCAGCTAGACCCAGAGTTCCAAGTAAAGCGCCCCCTGCAATCAACAACTTTACCGGTTGAGACAGTAAATTCTGATACCAGGCTGTTGTCTGAACAGGAGGAGCTGGAACCTCCGTTTGTAGATTGAGTGTGTTGTCCGCTTGCAGTGCCTGTTGATTATCACCTTCAGAAAAGAGCTCAACCTCGCCTAAATCTTCCCCAGCTTCGGTTAACGCATTATTTCCTGAATCCACCACTTCACCCACGGTCGCTGAGGCATCAGCAATCAGATCAACGCTAGAATCATTCGCCCCCTCTACAAAGCTCCCCACAGCGTCCACGGTATTCTCAGCGTTTCTACGAGCATCAGCTAGTTGTGCCTCCAAATTCGCCACACCGGTTTGTCGCAATTCAACTAGCGAATCAAGATTTTCCGTGGTGTTCACCAGTTCGCTGGCCTGATCTGCCAAATCACTAGACTGCAGGCGAGTTGAGGAAAGTTCTTCGCGAGCGAGTTGCAGCTTGCGGTTTACCTCCCCAAGCCGATCTGTCTCAGATAGGGAGGTTGCGTCAGCTGTTGCACTAGCCGCAGTGCTCGTAGACGTACTATCAGCTACAAGTTTTAGTTCTGCACGATCACGAATCTCGTCCCGCGCAATGTCAAGTATTGCCTGTGCCCCATCTGCCAACCCATCAGTGTTCGCCTCCTCCTCTACCAACAACTCCACCTCTTGGAGAGGTCGTGTTGGTTGAGTCTCTTGAGTCAGACTTTCAGATGAACTCACAGTTGATGCAAGGCGCGCCCCAGAACCACTTCGCAACTGGTCGCGATAATCACGCCACAGTTGATTTTGCTCGGAAATAGCGACCAAAGCTTCAGCCTGATTTAACTGCGTGGCTTCGCTAGCACCAGGAACTCTTAGAATCTCACCAGCTTTAACCAAGTTGATGTTGTTGTTAATGAAAGATGACTCGTTTGCTTTGAGCAACGCCATCATCATTTGCTGAATGGACGCACCGCCCACAGCTTTAGATCGAGCAATTTCATACAGTGTATCGCCCTGCCTTACAGACACTGAATCATCACCTGATGAGACTACGCCAGCAGAATTAATATCATTCAGTGAAACGATGGTTGAACCATCGCTTTCACTCGTGAAACCGTTATTGGAATTGCCAACTTCTTCGCCGCCACCAAGTACCTCAACCTCAAAACCATCAACCGTCTCAGTCACACTTTGAGAGCGCTGCTGGATTGCAGCGGTGTTTGGGGCGGATAGATCGGTTAGAGAAACAATTTCTCCTTCCGAGGATGAATCGAAGGCGTCCAGCTGAAAGCCCCGACCGTCAAACAGTTGCCCACCAACCAATTCCTGGGGACTAATAAGCTCTACATCGGCCAGGCTTAGCAGATCAAGTTCGACAATTTCACCATCAACGGATAAACCTCGATCGATCGGTGTAGGAACGACCAAAGCTTCGGCACCACGTTGCACAATCACCGCTTGATCACTTGCTGTATTGCGATCAGTTGCTGTGGATGTCATGAATACGGGAGGGTCGAGTAGTACCGTGTACTCTCGAATCATTCTTCCCTGAGGCCAATCGACTTCCACTAAGAAGTTCAAAAAAGGCTCTACAACCGGCCGCGTGCTAGAAATGCGAATCACCGGAACAGGCCCAGAGCGATCAACACTAAAGGATAAGTCGGTAAGCACTGATGATCGCTCAATACCAGCGCGAGCAAATGCATCTGCTGAGGCAAGCTGCACGATCATGCCTTCGAGTTCCCCCGATTTCACAGCGGTAAGCCTGATCTCGGCCTGCATAGGTTGGTTAAGAGCTGATCGCATCTCTATATCGCCCAAGCCAAGACCAAACGCCCCACCTGATGCTAGGGCTAAACTTACCGCTGCAGCTGTTGCTAGTTTTCGCACGTATTGAGTCCCACTCATATAATTCGACTTGAAATCCTTGGAGGCGAGAAATCGCCAGCACAAGCCAAGCTTAGTTAACCGTCACAACACAATCCATCGAACAACTGAAGAAGATATCGCTCCATAGATTAGCGCCTATAAGTAGTCCTGAACGAGACATTCAGCAATCTGGACACTGTTTAAGGCAGCACCCTTTCTAACATTGTCGGATACAACCCAAAGGTTAAGTCCATTCTCAATGCTGATGTCTTCGCGAATCCGCCCAACGAAAACAGCGTCTTGACCTGCTGATTCAGTTACTGCGGTCGGGTAGCCCCCGTCCTTTCGCTCATCCATAACTACCACTCCTGGAGCTATAGTGAGCATATCCCGTGCCTGTTTAGCCGTTATCGGTTCGCGGGTCTCTATATGAAGTGCTTCAGAATGACCAAAAAACACAGGAACCCTAACGCAAGTCGGGTTCACTGCAATAGAGCTATCCTCCATGATCTTGTGTGTTTCCCACACCATTTTCATCTCTTCTTTGGTATACCCGTTATCCTGAAAGTCATCAATTTGAGGTAACACGTTAAACGCAATCTGCTTCGGATAAACCGATGGCTCTACTGGCAAACCGTTGAGTAGTTTAGCAGTTTGCCCCCCTAGCTCCTCAATAGCTTCCTTACCCGTTCCCGATACCGCTTGATATGTGCACACATTGATACGGGTAATACCGAACGCATCGTGCAAAGGTTTTAAAGCCACTAACATCTGGATGGTAGAACAATTAGGATTAGCAATAATATTTGTGCCTTTATAACCTACCAAAGCGTGCGCATTCACTTCCGGAATAATTAACGGCTTGTCATCGTCGTAACGAAATTCCGATGTGTTATCAATGACGATGCAGCCTGCCTTCGCAGCCTTGGGAGCATATATTTTCGAAACTGAAGCCCCTGGTGAGAAAATTCCGATTTGTACTTGTGAAAAATCAAAGGTGTCCAGATCTTGAACAACCAGCTGCTTATCACCAAAGGCAACTCTTTTACCTGCTGAGCGTGAGCTGGCAAGTGCATAAATATTGCCGACAGGAAATTTACGCTCAGCTAAAATAGAGAGGATCGTTTCGCCCACAGCCCCAGTAGCCCCTACTACCGCAACGTCGTAAGTCTTACTCATTTCCTAGTACCTGATTGTAGAGCTGCCAGAACGGCATCACCCATTTCAATTGTTCCTACCGCTATTTCGCCAAGCTTACCTGTCGCGATGTCCTTACATCTGTAACCTGTTGCAATAACTTCAGCCACTGCATTTTCAATGGCATCGGCAGCGATGGGTTCTTTGAGCGTATACCTAAGCATCATGGCAACCGACAATATGGTTGCAAGCGGGTTAGCAACGCCTGTACCAGCAATGTCAGGAGCCGAGCCGTGAATCGGCTCGTACATACCTTTTCCTGCTTCATCGAGCGATGCCGAGGGCAACATACCGATCGAGCCTGTCAACATGGCGGCGGCATCAGACAGGATGTCACCAAATATATTACTGGTAACGATGACATCGAACTGCTTTGGTGCACGAACCAACTGCATCGCGGCATTATCGACATACATATGGGTCAACTCGACATCTTTGTAATCAGAATGCACTTCCATGACAACTTCTCGCCAAAGTTCCGACACTTCCAATACGTTGTGTTTATCGACAGAACAAAGTCGCGATCCTCGTTGCTGAGCAATTTCAAATGCTCTAACCGCAATTCGTCGGATTTCTGACTCGCTATAAACCATGGTGTTAAAACCCACACGCTCGCCATTACGCTCTTCGATGCCGCGAGGCTGTCCAAAATAAAGACCTCCGGTAAGTTCACGCAGAATCATCATATCCAAACCCGCAACCAATTCAGGCTTTAACGACGAAGCTTCCGCCAACTCCGGATACAAAAGCGCAGGCCTAAGGTTGGCGAAGAGTTTCAATTCGGCCCGCAAACGCAGCAGTCCTCTCTCAGGGCGTAAGTCTCTGGGCGCTGCATCGTACGTAGGTCCGCCAATAGCACCGAGAAGGATGGCGCTGGCTTGACGGCAGGCTTCTAGTGTTGTTTCTGGCAAAGGTGTGCCGTGGGCATCGTAGGCAGCACCGCCAAAAATACAGGTTTGTGTTGCTAAACCAAGGCTATTTTTCTTATTAATCGCATCAAGAATTTTCTCGCCTTCTGCAATAATTTCCGGACCAATGCCGTCACCGGGAAGGATGACGATCTTTCGTGCTTCAGACATGGGATTAATTCCTAATTATTTCGTCGGTGAATCAAAAATTTCGGCGCGCTCAATCACAGCGTCTTCAGCGAGAGCCGCCACATACCAATCCTGCATAGGAGCATCATTAAGCGTGCGCTCCACATAACGCTGAGACAAGGCTGGCAACTTAATCTGGTAGGTTTTAAACCGCGAGGCCACTGGTGCATACATGGCATCGGCTACGGTATAACTCCCGAATAACCAAGGGCCATTACTCTGCTGAAGTGCATCTTCAAACAATTGAACAATCCGGTTGATATCAATCTGCACATTTAGTGTAGGTGTATACCCTGAGACCGTTCGCCGACAGTTCATCGGCATAGCTTCGCGTAGCGCTGCAAAACTCGAGTGCATCTCGGCGCTCATCGCGCGAGCCCTAGCTCGATCATCTGTACGTGCAGGCCACAATGAACGATCAGTGACTTTGTCGGCAATATATTCACAAATAGCCAATGAATCCCACAAAACCAACGGTCCGTCATGGAGCACCGGCACTCGTTTAGCCGGACACCATTCATCTATAAGCGCAGCACCCTCATCTGTGAACAGCGGAACATTAATCTCATCAAAGCTCAACTGAGCATGATGCATCAATATCCACGGCCGTAACGACCAGGATGAATAGTTCTTGTTACCGATAACCAGCTTCATGAGGGCGTATCGAACAACCACGGCGCTTTCTTACGACGTGTTTCTTCGTACGCTTCAATACGAAAACGTTGCTGCAGTGTCAACTCGATATCATCAAAACCATTGAGTAAGCAGTTCTTTCGAAAACTATCCACTTCAAACTGAAAACTCTGCCCAGACGGTGTGGTGACTGTCTGCGTATTCAAGTCGATATCCAACTTATATCCCTCACTGGCTTCACACTCGGCAGCCAACGATTCAACAATTTCCTTATCCAGCACAATAGGCAGTAACCCACTTTTGAACGAGTTGTTATTAAATATATCAGCAAATCCCGGAGCAATAACCGAGCGAAAGCCATAGTCATCCAACGCCCACACCGCATGTTCACGCGATGATCCACAGCCAAAATTTTCACCAGCTATGAGTACTTCAGCGCCGTTGTAGCGATCGGCATTCAATACGAAATCAGGATTCGGCTGCCGAGTGGAAGAATCCTGACCCGGAAAACCCGCATCCAGATACCGCCACTCATCAAACAAGTTAACGCCAAAGCCTGATCGTTTAATAGACTTTAAAAATTGCTTGGGGATGATGGCATCCGTGTCTACGTTACCGCGCATAAGCGGAACCGCCAGACCATTCATTTGAGTAAATGACTTCATTATATTAAGCGCTCCCTAGAAGTGTCGTACATCAACAAAGTGACCAGCAATGGCAGCCGCTGCAGCCATCGCTGGACTCACTAGATGAGTACGTCCACCTTGCCCCTGTCGACCCTCAAAGTTGCGATTGGATGTCGATGCACACCGCTCACCAGACTCCAGCTTGTCAGCATTCATGGCAAGACACATGGAACATCCTGGCTCACGCCACTCGAATCCCGCATCGATAAACAGCTTATCAAGTCCCTCTTCCTCTGCCTGAGACTTCACAAGACCCGAACCCGGCACAACCAACGCCTGCTTGATAGACTCAGCTACCTTCCTATTTTTTATCACCGCTGCAGCCGCGCGTAAGTCTTCTATACGAGAATTAGTGCAAGACCCGATAAACACCCTATCTAGCTTAATATCAGTTAAAGCTGTCTCTGCTTTCAGGTCCATATACTCCAAAGCCCGCTCATATCCTTCACGCTTGTTCGCGTATTCATCAGCCGCCGGATTAGGTACAAATGCATTCACCGATGCCACCATCTCAGGTGACGTGCCCCAGGAAACCTGAGGTTCAATGTCTGCAGCATCAAGCCTGACAGTCACATCGAACTCTGCGTCATCATCACTCATTAACTCGACCCAAGCCGCCTTGGCCATATCCCAAGTCTCACCTTTCGGAGCAAAAGGGCGACCTTTCAAATAATCAACTGTAGTCTCATCAACGGCAATCATGCCCGCACGCGCACCAGCTTCAATCGCCATATTGCACACACTCATTCGCCCTTCCATGGATAGTGCACGTATCGCGTCACCACCAAATTCAATAGTGCATCCATTACCCCCAGCAGTACCAATCTTGCCAATAATAGCCAGCACAATGTCTTTTGCAGTAACACCCAACCCAACTGCACCATCAACACTAACCAACATATTGCGCGACTTCTTCTGCAACAACGTTTGCGTAGCCATGACATGCTCAACTTCTGAGGTGCCAATACCAAACGCCAACGCACCAAACGCCCCATGAGTAGAGGTATGCGAATCCCCACAAACAACCGTCATCCCTGGCAGTGTCGCCCCTTGCTCAGGCCCAATGACATGCACAATCCCTTGCCTTAAATCATTCATCTTGAATTCTGTAACCCCAAACTTCTCACAATTCGCGTCAAGTGTTTCCACTTGCAAGCGAGACACAGGATCTTCAATTCCTTTCGAGCGATCGGTAGTAGGGACATTATGATCAGCCACCGCCAGCATAGAACTGGTACGCCAAGGCTTTCGCCCAGCGAGCTGAAGCCCTTCGAACGCCTGTGGAGAAGTTACCTCGTGAACCAAATGACGGTCGATATATAAAAGCACCGTGCCTTCGTCCTGCTGATGGACGACATGTGCGTCCCAGACTTTGTCATATAAGGTCTTGCCAGCCATAGTTTCGATGCCTCTATATCTTCATTTTCAGGTGGGTATGATATCGAGCTGTGTCAAATAACTCAAATTCATATTGATTATGATTACCATTCCGTGTAGGAATATATTAATGGACCTCCCCTCACTCAAAGCTTTTGTCGTCGTTGCTGAAGCCGGTTCCTTCTCACGAGCAGCCGAACGACTGTTCATGACCCAACCAGCCATCAGCAAACGCATCGCTGGCCTGGAGGCCGATCTAGGCACCGCCTTATTCGACCGATTAGGCCGCACCATCCAGCTAACCGAAGCGGGTGAGAAGTTTCTGATCAGCGCCCGCCGTATTTTGACAGACATTGATATAAGCCGCGAAGAAGTACTGGCTCTGTCATCAAACGTTAGTGGTCGGCTGCGTCTAGCTACCAGCCATCACGTGGGCATCCACCGATTACCTCCAGTTCTCAAAGCCTTTACACAGGCACACCCAGAGGTAGAGCTCGACCTGTTATTCATGGATTCAGAACTAGCCTGTGCAGAAGTCGCCAATGGTCACATCGAACTCGCCGTAGTCACCTTGCCCAATAATCTAGAGGGTGGCCTTCTCACGCAACTCGTCTGGGCTGATCCTTTGAGTATCGTCTGCGCAGCAGATCACCCAATGCTAAGCGAGTTAGATAGCACCAACGAATTCAAACCAAACCAGCTAGAGCAATACAAGGCCGTCCTACCTGCACGCGGCACAGTAACCCGAGCGATTTTACTAGACGCATTAAAACCCTTTGAAGTAAACGTCGAGACCAGCCTGGAGACAAACTATCTTGAAACAATCAAAATGATGGTATCGGTTGGATTGGGCTGGAGCGCACTTCCCCTGAGCATGGTTGATGAAGGCATGCGCGCTGTACCCATACCCTCGCTCCCCATGCAACGGAAGCTAGGATCTGTTCGACTCAAAGGGAGAACCCTATCAAGGGCAGCGTTGACGTTTCTGGAGTTTCTGATGATCAAAAAGGAATAATCGCGAAAATTTGACAATAATATTCTGGTAGTCCGTGCGTGCTGAACGAGTCTCAAAATCAAAGCCCTACTCTTGCGAGCCTTATGGAAAAGAAAAGCTTGTCACAAGAATCCGCTTAAAAATATATCTTGTTGCCGATAACTCAAGTACACCAACTTAGAGGTAATTATTATGTCCGCAACGGCTAACAGTTTACATTTGGACTCATAAAAAGAGATAGCAGGATTTGGCGAGGCTATCTCCAATTTTTCCACAATTACGTGAACTTTAGTGGCAGAGCCAGCACGGCTGAATACATATACCCGTATTTACTACTACTTGTTTCATACTTGATTATCGGACTAATCGCTAATGCGACTTCTGGGGATTTTTCAATATTCCTCATGGTCAATGTCCTCCTGACGACTTTAATTCCTATGGTCTTCTTGAACGCGAGAAGACTTCGCGATATGAACAGATCAGAGTGGTTGCAACTCATCTACTTTTTACCTTATGTCGGTATGCTGCTTGTTCCTGCATTAGCAATAATCAAAGGATCTGAAGGCGATAACCAATTCGATTGAATCGTTAGGTATTTTTTTGGCAGTCAACGTAACCAATTTCTCACAGTCCAACGCATCGATTCGCTGGGCTGTTTCCATACCTCTTTAGGTCGATCATAGTAGTGCATGCCCGTGCCTTTACCACCGGGTAATTGACACGTTTCAACCTCTAGATGGTCATGAATATTCGACTCTCCTGCACGAAGATAGAACACATTTTTCGATGACGTGTGTCACCTGATATTGATAGCTGATCAAGAAGGTATTCCGCATGATCAGAACTAGAGGCCATATTTCTAAGTTCCCATTAAGAAGTGGGAACGAACCCGTACCCGTACCCTATAAATACTCACCACTGTACCTAGCAAACATCGCTAATTAGGCCTATGTTGGTTGGTTGTGACAACTTGGGACGCTGATGAAGAACACAACTAGTGGCTGGATAAACGGCTTCATTGGCATGCTGATATTTAGCGGATCACTGCCTGCCACACGAATTGCTGTTCAGGATTTTGATCCTGTATTTCTAACCGCCGCAAGAGCGGCAATCGCTGGCGTTGTGGCGATGGTGGTGCTAATCAGTCTTCACGTTAAGCGCCCAGGGCGTGAGGATGTCGCGTCGTTGTGTATCACAGCCATTGGTGTGGTGGTGGGTTTTCCGCTTTTGACCGCACTAGCGCTACAATATATTACTGCGGCACACTCGATTGTGTTCATTGCTTTACTACCACTGATGACAGCTCTGTTTGGTGTACTGCGGGCTGGAGAAAGGCCTAAAGGTACTTTCTGGATATTCTCCTGTCTTGGTAGTGCACTAGTTGCAGGGTTTGCATTGAATAACGGTGCCGCTAGCAATCCGGTTGGGGATGCTTACATGATTGGCGCTATTGTCATTTGCGGGCTGGGATACGCTGAGGGTGCTAAATTATCCAGAAAGCTTGGTGGGTGGCAAGTGATCTGTTGGGCATTGGCTATTTCTCTGCCTATGATGCTTACATTAACTTTAGTGATCCAGCCAGCGACATTTGCCGATATTCAGCCACAATCCTGGTTTGGATTAGCTTATGTTTCGTTGTTCAGCATGCTTATCGGGTTTGTATTCTGGTACCGCGGGCTTGCTCACGGGGGTATTGCGACTGTAGGTCAGCTTCAGCTGTTACAGCCATTTTTCGGTTTGATGCTGGCAGCGCTTCTACTCGATGAAAGCGTCAGTGTTCAAATGTTTGTAACTGCCGTTTTGGTGGTTTTGTGCGTAGTTGCTGCAAAGCGCTTTGCATGATGAGCAGGTGCAGCTAGACGATTACGGCTTCAATCAGGAATGGTCCGTCAAAGGCCAGAGCGTCGGCTAGCGCGTCGCGGAATTCGTTAACCGTACTGACGCTAACAGCTTTCACGCCCATACCTGAGGACAATGATACCCAGTCAAGCTTCGGGCGGTCCAATTCCATCATATCCAACGCTACCCGGCCGCTCGTTGCCTGAACGTTTTTCAGCTCGTGTTTCAAAATTGCGTAACTGCTGTTGGCGAAAATGATGGTGGTGATATTCAGCTTTTCGCGAGCTTGAGTCCACAGCGCCTGAAGCGAGTACATGCCACTGCCATCGGCTTGCAGGTTTATGACTTTGCGATCGGGGCATGCTACCGCAGCGCCGGTGGCAATCGGCATACCACCACCGATGGATCCACCGCAGACCTCTAGCCAGTCATGAGCTGCAGCAGTAGCCGTGCTTAACGTTACTGGCATGCCCGATGTCACGGCTTCATCAATGACTATGCTATCAGCAGGCAGTTGGTTGGCGACGATGGTGCCAATGTTATCAGCGTTTAGTGGGCCTTCTGTGGGTTCGTCGTGAAGTTGCAAGCTTTGAAGTCGGGGATCCGTTTTTTCAGCGCCAAGCGCAATTACCAGCTGCTTTAGTGCGTCGATGCCGTCCTCTTGCATGTCTGCAAGAGACAATACTTCAGCGTGCTCGGAATACAGCTTGCTGGGTTTGTCTGGGTAGGCAAAAAAGCCAACGGGGCCTTTTGCGCAACACGTTATTAGTGTTTTAAACGGTGCTAACAACTCTAATGCGGGTTCTATCGAATATGGAATTTCTTTTACTGTGACTCGGCCTTCGCCACGCTGAAAACGGGCCTTGAAAGTCTCTACGAAAAGAGTGACATTACAGTGCTGAGCTATTTTATCGCTCAGCTCAAGTGCCTCTGCATGTAGGCAATGTCCTCCAAGGACTAGGCAGATGTCGTTAACCTCCAATTCGACTGTTGGGTCGTCTTCAAAATCATTCCTAGATGAAATAACTGCGGCTATGGTTTTTATGCGAGATTTAGAGACCTTTGTGCCTGAATTTTTCGCGGTCTTTTCGCTGTCCGGTCGTGTTGGAGTGTCAGGTTGTAATGCGATTGGTGTCACGGTGTCCCACGCAGTATTGGCGGGTAGGATTAATGTGGCTATATGACCTGGGTGTCGACTGGCTTGTTCAACCGCTTCAGCACCCGCACCTGCTAATTCGTCAGATGAAGTTGGTGTTTTGATCCAGTGAGAGACAGGTTTTGCAATGCCCTGGATATCAGAAGTTAGCGGTGCATCGTGTTCGATGTGGCGCAACGCATGTTCACCGACAACGTTGACCACCGGAGTCCAAGCTTTGCGGGCATTGTGCAAGTTGGACACGCCGTTGGCCAGGCCAGGGCCGGTATGCAGTAACGTGACCGCTGGCTTGCCAGCCATTCGGGCGTAGCCGTCAGCTGCACCTGTTACGACTGTTTCATGCAAACCGAGTATGCAGCGCAACCCAGGGACCTTGTCCAATGCTGCGACAAAATGCATTTCTGACGTACCAGGATTAGAGAAACAGACCTCTATTTCGCTAGCGATCAGCGAACGTACTAAGCTTTCCGCACCGTTCATCTTATGTACTCTCAGAAGGGAATATCGTCATCAAAATCATTGCTGACAGCAGCAGGTGCGGGAGTTGCAGCTTTTGGCGCCGCCGATTGAGATTGACCATCACTCGACCCACCCTGACTTCCACCCTCACCGGCTCGGCCAATGCGCCAGGCTTGTAAATTTGTGAAGTATTTTCCATTCCATTCACGACCACGCAAATCGAATTCAACTTCAATCATATCCCCTTCTGAATAATCATCAATCAAGGTGCACTTATCCTGAACCAGCTGGAAGGCAACCATTTGTGGGTACTGACCTTCACTTACTTCAATCACAAATTGGCGAACCTGAAAGGATGCACCTTTGGTTTCGCTATCAAAGATCTTTTCTACTTTGCCTTCGGCTTTGTAGCCCATGTGCTTGTCCACGTTAATATCTTGTTAAAAGTGAAATTGCAGGCTGAAAACAGCCAGGAGCAATGTCAGGAATCAGCTGGAATAATGGGTGTAGAACGCTCAACATCGGCATTCTGTCCTCTGTTTCGCAACGCGTGATCAATGAGTACTAGAGCCAGCATGCCTTCAGCAATTGGTGTTGCCCGAATGCCGACACAAGGATCATGACGCCCTGTAGTAATGACCTCGATGTCATTGCCATTAATATCTACGCTGCGACCTGGTAGTCGAACGCTAGATGTTGGTTTTAATGCCAATGCAGCGGTGATACTTTGTCCCGAAGATATTCCACCCAGGACACCGCCCGCCTGATTAGACAGAAATCCCTGACGGGTCATCTCGTCGCGATGCTCTGTGCCTCTTTGTGTCACGCAATCAAAGCCTGCACCAATCTCAACACCTTTAACAGCATTTATGCTCATCAAAGCGTGAGCAATCTCAGCGTCTAGACGATCGAAAACAGGTTCACCCCAACCGACAGGAACGTTATCTGCCTGCACGTTGACCTTGGCTCCTATTGAATCGCCATCTTTACTCAACTGCTTCATGTAAGCCTCGAGCTCAGGCACCTGAGAAGCATTTGGCCAGAAGAATGCGTTATTTTCTATCTCTTTCCAGTCAAAACCAGAACGATCAAGCACGATAGGTCCAAGTTGCGAAAGATAGCCACGAATATGGACACCGCCTAGAGACCGTTGCGCCAGGGCAATTTTAGCGATAGACCCTGCTGCGACACGCATTGCAGTCTCTCGTGCAGAGGACCTGCCACCCCCTTTGTAATCCCGGAATCCGTATTTTTGCTGATAGGTGTAATCCGCATGAGCCGGGCGGAATTGCTCCTTGATTTTGTCGTAGTCCCGTGAGCGCTGATCGGTGTTACGAATTAGCAACCCGATAGGGGTTCCCGTCGTTTTACCTTCAAAGACACCAGAGAGAATCTCCACCTCGTCGTCTTCCCGCCGTTGCGTCGTATAGCGACTCTGACCAGGTTTGCGTCGGTCCAGATCTTTCTGTAAGTCGCTACTGCTTAGCGGCAACCCCGGAGGACAGCCATCTACGATACAACCCAATGCCGGACCATGACTCTCACCAAAGGTTGTGACTGTGAAGAGCTTGCCAAATGTATTACCTGCCATACTGCCAAGTATACAGTGCTAGCTAACCCGCTCAACACCCTGGACGTTGCGCAATTGACGAATTTTATCCATGACTGCCGCTAATTCTCCCGTATTGGATACATGCAACCCAATTTTCATATCGGCGGTCTGCTGAGCCTGATCGCTTAAGGTGTTAACTGATACAACATCGACGTTCAACGTCGATAGGGCTGTTGATACATCGCGAAGCAGCCCTTGACGATCAAAAGCCATGACCTGAATCTCAACATGATAACGACTTGCCTCATCGTCACCCCAATCCACATCAATAAGGCGCTCTCGTTCTGATTCACGCAAATTCAAAATATTGCTGCAATCGCCTCGATGAACAGTGACCCCTTTCCCACGAGTAATGAATCCAACAATTATATCCGGAGGCACCGGCTGACAGCATGGAGCAATTTGAGTCAGAAGATTACCCACACCGCGAACATGAATTGCACCAGAGGAGTGATCACGGCGCGCAGGCTTAATGTTCTCCAGCGGTCGTCGAACAGGCTCTGCCAGATGATCGATAGCACCCACGATTTGAGGGACCGTCACTTCATTGCGACCTATTGCTGCAAACAACTCATTGGGTTTTCCAAACTTTAAACGCTTGACCAGCGTATCGATGGCGATCGTAGTGGCTTTAAAACGTTTGAGTTCCCTATCGAGGATATCCCTTCCATCGGCTAAATGCTGATCATGATCTTGCTGATTGAACCAAGCACGCACTTTTCCACGTGCTCGTGTGCTGTTGATATAGCCTAGGGATTTATTCAGCCAGTCTCGACTGGGCGCAGATTCGCGTGTCGTAAGAACTTCCACCTGGTCGCCGTTATTCAAAATATACGTCAAGGGCACTATTCTTCCATTCACTTTTGCCCCACGGCATCTGTGACCAATCTCGGAATGTATGTGATAGGCAAAGTCCAGGGGTGTTGAGCCTTTTGTCAGATCAATCACCTCACCCTTGGGAGTAAACACATAAGCACGCTGCGAGCTAAGTTGTTGTGAAAAACCTTCAACCAGCTGCTCGTCATCGTTATCTTCCAACAAATGACGTAACGCGTTAATACCTTTTTGCAGATTGGCATCAACCGGACTGCCTTCCTTGTAAGCCCAGTGAGCGGCAACACCGTTCTCGGCGTAGTCGTCCATTACTCGGGTTCGAATTTGAATCTCTACAGGCTTACCAGCCGGACCGATAACTGCCGTATGCAAAGAGCGATAACCATTGTCTTTAGGATTCGCCACATAGTCATCAAACTCTCTGCCAATAGGTTGCCAACAGCTGTGCACTATTCCCAGCACGCTATAACATTGCTGCAGATCGTCTACCAGCACCCTAACGGCGCGTACATCAAACAAATCTGAAAACTCAATACGCTTATCACGCATTTTTTTCCAGATACTGTAAATGTGCTTGGGACGACCAAAAACGGCCGCACTCTCAATACCGTGCGTACGAACTCGACGAGTCAGGTCGACCACAAAGTCAGTAATATAGGTCTCTCTAGCAGCTCGGCTCTCTTCCAGAGCTTTGGCGATGCGTTTATAAGCCTGCGGCTCAACAATTCTGAAAGCAACGTCCTCCAGCTCCCACTTGAGTTGGCCAAGACCGAGCCGGTTTGCCAGAGGAGCATAGATAGTGAGTGTTTCCTGCGCAACCTCTACACTTGTCACTGAGTCATCTTTGGCAAGCTGGTACAAGCGTTGAGTTCGAAATGCCAGTTTGACTAACACGACCCGGATGTCTTCCACCATTGAAAGCACCATACGGCGCAAGGTTTCAGCATGGTCGCCGGAGCCAAAAGCATCACTTATTTCCAACTCGTTTAACCAACGTACGCCGCGTGTTAGTTGAGCGATTTCCTGACCATACTGCTCTCTTATGAAGTCTATAGAATAATTTCTAGTTGCCGCATCGCTACCAAATAAGGCGGACACAATGATGGGCATATCTGCTCTCATGTGCTTCAACTGAGCTGCAACGTGCATTGGATCCGGATAACGCGTTTCTTGGTCCCTGGTAGCCCAGCAGTGCTCTACTGCTCGGCGAATAACCAGAGTTTGGTTGCGTGTACAATTTTCGGACAGGTACGCCTGACAAGACTCAAGTGTCTCTAGAGCTGACTCATCGGCACTAAAAGTATGCTTCACAACTCAATCACCAAATGATTAGTAGCTAGTTTGCATGTCTCAACGCCACTATCGGAGGTGTAAAAAGTACACGACGTGTGGCCAAGTAGCCGGCAATGGAAATTCCAACTGCACCGCCAAAAATTCCAATAATCCATAACCAGACGTTTAACTGAAAAGGAAGCTCAAACTGTCGAAGACTCAGTTGCCAGGCGATTAAGGTAGCAAAAATTGCTGCCAACAACCCGGCCATTGCTCCAAGTACAGCGAACTCCAAAATGACTGCTTCACGTAACTGCTTATGTGAAGCACCTAAGGCCCGTAGAAGAGCAGACTCTCGGATGCGCTCTCCCTGACTGCTCTGAACTGCGGCAAGAAGGACACAAAACCCTGCAAGTAGCGTGAATAGAAAGACGTATTCTACCGCTAAAGAGGCCCTATCCATCAATGACTTAATACGTGTAATGATTGCACCAATATCGAGCGTGGCGATACCTGGAAACTGCCGTACCCATCCAGTCGTTGAACTGACGAAGTCTTCCTCAATGTGAAAGCTAGTCACATAAGTAGAGGGCAAACCCTCCAGCATGGCTGGAGATGACACTGCGAAAAAATTAACCTGGAAGGACTCCCAATCGACCTCTCGCCAATTGGCGACAGTTGCCGTTGATTCGACCCCTGCAGATTTGAATGTCAATGTATCGCCAATAGCGTATCCGCGCTCCTCGGCCCACTCCTGCTCAATTGATAACAATGGTGGAGCGCTACCATCTGTTGCCCACCACTCACCAGCCACCAAGTTGTTGTTTAACGGCAAAGTATTTGAAAAGGACAAGTTGTACTCACGTCTGGCTCGACGCAGCTCCGTTTCCGTGGCCTCATCAGTTGCAATGGGTTCACCATTGTGCGCAACCAAGCGGCCCCGCACCATCGGGTGAATACCTGTGGTCTCGATTCCTTGCGAGGCTAGCTGATCTGCAAATCCGTCCACCTGGTCAGGCTGTATGTTAACGACGAAAACATTAGGGGCATCTGACGGTAAATCTTGCTCCCAAGCTGCTAGCAAGTCCACTCGAACAATAGAAATTAGAAGCAAAGCCATAATGCCCATGGCAAAAGCCGATAGTTGCACGATGCTGCTAGCCGCACGGCGTTGCAAGCCTGCTGTACTGAGTCTAAAACGTTGACCAGCAAAGCGCCTTACACCACTAATCATCAGCCGCCCAAACACGGCAAAAACCAACAGCATACTCACAACACCCAATACAACAATGGCACTTAATATCATGTTACGCGACAGCAGAAACACAACGAGAAATGTTGACAAAATACCGAACGCCCCCGCAACAATAGAGCTACCGTTAAGACCTGAATAATCTCGCT
>JBLIIE010000057.1:0-29798 GCA_047634635.1 Granulosicoccus sp.
TGGGCTGTTTCAAGATTTCCTAACGTATCTCTAAGCCCTTCGTTCATGCGTTCAAGTTCGCTAATATCATTGAAGCTTGCAAGCACACCGCGCTGCTTGCCGCCACCATCAATGATGGGCGATATATTAGTCTTGAACACGCGAATCCCCAACTTGGGGGATTGGAGCTCCAGTCGCTCGTCCGTTCTGCGTGTGCCCAAGCGTATAGCGATCTCCCAGGGCATCTCGTTCGGTCCACTTTCAGGACCCTTTTTCACCCAAGGCAAGCCAGAGGGATCAACACCCATCAACGCCTCGGGTGTTAGATTCATCTGATTGGCGAATGATGAATTGACCAACACGATGCGTTGTTCGTGATCGAGAATAAATACCCCCTCAACGAGCTGGTCCAATGCTGCTCGCACTCTGCCAGGCACCACTGTGCTGGGATCTAAGTAGCGTAGCGTTCGAGACAGGTACACCATATAGACAAAGAAGCCACAGGCGGCCATAACGGCAATAAGCTTATACAAAGGCGTGTCAAGCATACCCAAAAAACCCACATGTGGGAGGGCATCAAATTTCACTTCCAGTACAGCCCACTGCCTTTGTCCTCGAAATATTGGAATCAATACTTGTGTGGGTGTGGAACGCTCTGCCCCGTCCTCGTTCCACAATACGGCATGCTCACTCGTTAACGCTGCGGAGTCTCCATTGAATTTTTTTAGGTTCATCGACAATAAGTCAGGCACTTGCGCAACCATAGACTCCATTGCTGGTTGCATATCGAGTAACTGATCAGCGGTAACCAATGAAGAATATTGGATAGCCAGTGACTCCGATAGATCCTGGCGTGCCTCCAAGGCAGGAGCATATGGGTCGGGGAATATGTCAAGCGCCCAATCTGCGGCGAACAACAGGGTCGTCGTTATCGATACGATCCCCAAACTGATCCTTATTGCCGGTGTCATAAGTGACCCTCTCGAGAATGTTGCGAAACTGCATTCTGATGATTATCATTGATTGAATCCAGTATTTGACCCGCTACCGCCTCACCCTTATCGATCGTATTCTCCGATGTATGTTGGTCTTTAAATCCCCAGCGAGATTTACTTTTTTTCGAAAGAACAGGACGTGGGTCAAACCTTTGCCATGACGGGATAGACGATAGAGTGCTGGCAACAAGGCTCCCACCGCACAAGACCCACGCTAAAGACCCTGCTGACATCGTGACACCAGACACGCGACGTACAAGCTCCGTGACCTGCGTAGAGCGTTCTTCGTCACTGAGTGATTCGTTCATCTGCTCGCGCATGCTCTTTTTTGCACGGTGTAAATGACCCTTAGCGTTGGGTGATTTTTCAGCTGCAAGACCATCGGATTGGTCTACCATGCCCGACCATTGAACGGGTGCCAAGACGAGATTACGTGCCAATAGATCTTCGATAGGTGGCGGATGCTTGTATCCAGAGTGCCATACAACTATTTGCTCTACTTCCACAGCCTGTGTCACCTCTTCGCGATAAATCTGAATGGGCTTGTAGGTCATAAGCGAATGAGGGACATCGGCTGAGTTCGTACATCGGTCAACCCACCGTGGTCAGTAACGGTAACGTCAGCTATATCGGTATCTTTGACCTCCTGATCCGGAGCGTTATTAAACGTCAGCACACCCATGCCATGCACAATGCTCGTATTGCCTTGTTACTCATTAAATTCTCTCCGTGCCCAATTGCACGACACAAAACTGCAAAGAGCTAACAGTTAAGAGCGCCAGCTGACCAATTCATTCAGTCGCAGACATAGCTTCCCTCTAGCAACAACTTGGCCCTTAGCACGAATTGTGAACTGACAACCAGTTAGTTCTAGAGCTTTCCTACTAGTGTTAAGGGCTATATCTGGCTCACTCAGACACACCTGTAAAGGACAAAACAGTATTAAGTCGTTCATCCTCGCGCTCAACCTGGCGGCGCACACGTTCGTGACGCCGCTCAAGGCGGCGTTGCGCGAAATCCAATACAGCGCTCCCGAGCCACCCAGGCAATTGACCCTGCGTACCACGAGCGAACCGAGCGAGAAAATCTAATATGGGTGCACCGTACCCATGCCTGGGAATGTCGTCCTCCAGTGATGCAAAGCACTGATAACTCCCGGGGTCGCCCTGACGGGCACAGCGTCCGACCAGCTGCCGATCCACACGCGCAGCATCATTGCGTTCGGTTATTATGACGTGCAAGCCACCGTTAGTTTCAACTCCTGTTTCCAGATGAATATCTGTGCCACGCCCAGCCATGTTCGTGGCAACAGTGATCCGCCCTGCCTTGCCAGCCTGAGCAATAACACTTGCCTCATCAGCGTCCTGACCCGCATTAAGAACCTGCGCATCTACCCCCTCATCTTTAAGCCGCTGTGCGAGTTGCTCAGACGTTAGCACCGAGCGTGTACCTATAAGTACAGGACGACCTTGTGCTGCGTGTTCACGAGCACTGGCAACTACTGCCAGTTGGGCATGCTTAGCACATAGAAAAACGTGCTCGGGCATTGCTACGCGGCGACAGATACGATGAGGGGCAATACGCGTAACGTTTAGTCCATAGACGCTGCCAAGCTCGCGTTCAACCTCGCAAGCAGTACCTGTCATTCCCGAGAGTTTAAGATAACGATGAAAGAAGCGTTGATAACTGATCCTCGCGAGTGTTTCCGTGTCTCCACTTATCGTGCAATGTTCTTTGGCTTCGACCATTTGATGAAGTCCACATTGCCACGTGCGATCAGCCATAACGCGGCCTGTATTGCCATCAACAATCTGAACTTTGTTATCAAGAACCACGTAATCGCGATCACGAATAAACAGAAGTTGCGCTGATAACGCTTGTAGTACAAGTTCCTCTCGGCTTTTTAATGAGTTCCACTGAGGACTCATCTGAACGGCCCGCTGGCTAAGATAAGCAGACCCACTCGGTGTGAAAAGTACCTGTCGTTCGCTTTCGCGCAAAACAAAATCCTCCCCTTGGGTGAGTTCGTCAGCAAGGCTCAATGCCTGCTGATACATCACCTGTTGGGATTCATTGCTCTCGAGCGCGCGAGACAACACCAGCGGCGTACGCGCCTCGTCAATAAGTATGCTGTCAGCTTCGTCTACAATCGCAAAACAAAGCCCTCTGAGCATAAGCTTTTTACTGCGTGATTCATCATCGAACAGACGTTCAAGATTGAGATGTAACTTTTTACTACTCGATCCACGTTCCACACGATCACGCAGGTAATCAAAACAAACTTGTTTGTTTGTGCAGTAGGTGATGTCGCAGGCATAAGCAGCACGGCGCGCGTTAAAGTCCATCCCTTCATTCACTACACCCACTGTGAGTCCTAGCGCTTCATAAAGCGGGCCCATAAGTTGTGCATCGCGCGATGCCAGATAGTCGTTAGTTGTTATCACATGAACAGGAACGCCTGCCATCGCTGTCGTAGCGGCTGGTAACGTAGCCGTAAGTGTCTTGCCTTCTCCAGTTTGCATCTCGGCGAGTTGTCCGTGATACATAACCCAGCCGCCAAGTAGCTGTGACTCGAAATGGCGCATTCCCAGAACACGCGTTGCCATTTCACGAACCGCTGCAAAAGCTTCTATCGCAAGCGCGTCGTTCCAACCTGCGCGGACCAGGCGTGCACGAAGAGTAGTTACGACACTAGAAAGTTCGTCTTCTGGTAACGTGCTCAATACTCGGCCAGCCTGATCAATGTCCGACACAACTCGCTCAAAGCGACTTACACGGAACTGCCAGCGCGAAGACACTCTTGCTGTCGTGCGATCTAATAAATCGTCAAGTTTCTTGGGTTTTGGTTCACGACGCTCAGGGTAACGACCCAATGCTAGACCGGGCCTGGGAATACTGTGAATTGAAGACGTCATCGTGTTCATACTCCAAAACGTCTTATAAAGAGTTGTCGACCAATTCGGAACCATTGCTCGGCCAGTGGTTGATTGCCATGATCGAATTTAACGTAGGCACGCTGTCCGATGCGCCACGCACTGGGTTCCTCACGCAGTGTCACATCAAGTACAAACACACTCTTAAGCGTTGCCAGGCCCGCTTTATCATTAGGATCGACAGCAATTTCCCCACCACCCTCGCGGCCCAAAACTTTACTGGGCAGACGCTGCTGAGCCGCCGGCACCGCTCGACTTAATGTGGCAGGAATTGATGTCTGTAGAGACTCAGCAAGTTTGACTTCAACGCCATGCAATGTTTCTCGAACCAATCCTATCCGATGCTGTGGCACCACTACTCGCACGGTCATTGAGCTACGGTCCAGTACAAATCCAAGACGTTCACCCTGCCGCACATAACGACCTGGTAAATCGCTCGCACGACGCAGTACAAACAAACCGTTTTTATTGCTATGAACTACTAATTTATCAGATCGTTCATGTTCAAGATCAAGCTCCCCTTGTTTGCTGACGATCTGATCCTTAATGAGATTGGCTTTTACAGGATCAACCAGCGTCTCAATACGGTGCCGGATCTGTAGTTCCTCCAGCTCAGCTTCCAGTACGTTGATACGCGCTTGAAGCAACGGGTCGGCCATCGCTAACAAAGGCTGACCCACTTGGACTTGCGTGGACGGCTCTGCGAGCACGTCGGTAACCACACCATTAGTGCCTGCTTGAACCTGTGCCTGATCGGGTAACCAAAGAACACCCTGAGCCTGCGTTGCAGAAGGTACGGGGGCAAGAAAAATAAACGCAGACACAGCACTAAGCACGATGACACTAATAACCAGCGCACGCGGCCGGTTTTCGTCGAGAGCAGGATTGAAAAGGACATACCGCATAACTTTTGATACCGGAACACCTACCAATAGCACTAGTGCCCACATTGCCATCACGATTCCTAGCACAAAAAAGTGACTCGCGACGAACAACACTATGGTGAACGTCATGAACACGCGAAACAGCATTGCAGCCACCCCGTAGCATAGTAACCAGGACTGCTCACCATTTCGCGTAACCGGTGAATCGGCAGTTGTTAAGCCGAATAAATAACGTTGCGCAAGATAGGCCAGATAACGCGAGGAACGCGAAGCCAGATTCGGGATCTCAACAGCATCTTTGAATATGTAATAGGCATCAAAGCGCAATAAGGGATTACCATTAAATACCAGAGTCGACACACCGCTAACGAGCATGACGTTGAAAGCGGTCAATCTTAGCAAGCCAGGCTCAACATTGATCCAAATAAGTAATGCAATTGCAGCCAGGAACAACTCCACCATCATTCCAGAGGCACTAATTAACATACGCCGGTATTTACTGCTAATCACCGACATCGCTGAAGCATCCACATAGGGGATCGGTACGAAGACCAACAGCGTGATGCCCATCTCATGCACCTCCCCACCCCATTTTCTGGTTGTAATGGCGTGACCAAATTCATGCAACGTTTTTACGACTGGGTAGACGAATAGTAGTAACAACAGGTTGCTTGGATCGAGGATCTGCTCAACACCGCCATGGCTAAGCTCAGGCCAATGCATGGCCGCGATAAATATTGCCCAGGTGACCACTAGCAACCACAAAACGAATCCACCGCGACTGAACACTGGACCAACAATCGGCATCATCACCGACAGCGCTCGCTCTGGATCCAGTAAAGGAATACGTACAGACAAGGGACTGCGCAACGCAGTTTTCCACCAGGTTTTCTGGCTGCGCTGTGCACGCTCAAACAATTCCAGGCAGTCTGGAGTCACATTTAGCTGAAGCGCATCAACAGCGTGCAGTCTACCCAGCACGGCAATAATGTCATCTTGCGTGGGTGCGTCGTCACCAATACAGACAACTGTCTCCTCCCATATTTCATGCACTGTGCGCAGGCCGTCCATACGGCCCAAGATATCGTAAGCGTTGACATTGAAGCGATAGAATTTACCCAGTGAATGATCTTGCAGCATAAAAGCCACATCCTTACCAACGGGGTGCCGGTGCACTTCTATATGAGCGCGCAGCCTTGGTTTTAGAGAGGCTACCCGGTACCAAGAAGAACTCGTTAGCGAGGACATCAGAGCTTAGGAAATCCAAGTCCATACACTAAGCCGCAACCAATCGACCAACTCATGAGTCCACACCCAGATAAGTTTACGACGGTCCACCTCTATCTTACCAATGCCCTCCATGCCAGGGCGAATGGATTGGTTTGACAATTCAAGTTCTGCCTGAACTTCGAAGACGTTTCGTCCATCACGCGGTGTGGATAGGGGGACAATTCGATTAACAGTAAAAGCAAGTGCGGTATTCGGCATGCCTGTAAGTGTCAACATACCGCGCTGTTCATCAACAATATCACCGATATCACGCTCATCCACCTCAAGAACAACTCTATAGCTGTCCAGCGGAGCGATTTCGAAAAGCACCTGACCATTCTCAACAGGCGATCCTATGCTCTGACTGAGGTCCCCTGAGACCACGATACCGTCAAAGGGCGCTGTTAGTTCTGTACGGATTAGTTGCTCTTCAATAAGCGCCATCTGAGCACTCATTTGCCGTTTGCGCGCCGTTATTATGGCTGTGGCTGAGCGATCGTGACTAGTGAGCGCAGCTCGTTGTTCTTTGTCAAGTTGTTCGCGCTGGCTGCTCAGCTGGAGCTGTTCAAGAAGCAGCTCCCGATCATCCAGTCGTGCAAGGATATCGCCTGACTTCACAATGTCGCCGGCACGATGATTAGCGCTGGCAACAAAACCATTTAGCGGTGCGGTGACCACGCGTTTCACACTACCTTCCAGTTGAGCAAGTGCTGTGATGCGATAGTCGCCAGTGGCAACACTCAAAAACATCACACTTGCGATTAGAATAAATGCATTGAGTTTCAAAGCAACGTGTCTAGGACCACACAGTCGCACAAGCTGCTCACGAAACGACGTCCAAACTTTGTAAGCAATTGGTTTTTCCTTGTCGTGTTTAAGCGCAATTACCGGTCCCAGCAGCCTCGCAAGCGTTTCACAAATATCTTTGCAATTCTGATCAAAACCTTCGTCACCATCACGTTCAAGTGTCAGAGCACCAATCGCGTCAGCTCCGTCATACAGTGGTGTGCTCAGCACTGATGTATTGCCTGCGTGTTGTGCAAGCACCTCTTGAGCAAAAGTTACATGAGGAAGTCCTTCGCTTATTAGCGGCCAGCTGAGCGTTGCATCCTGATCTACCGCCTCATTCATTGCTGCACCGATTTCTCGAGTCAGATTCGACCGTGTGTCTACCTTTGCACTGTTGGATATCGCACACACAGACACTGACTGGCCGTGAAGTAAACCTAAGCTCACGCGTGTACACGCCAACTGCACCGCTAGCTCCGTGACAACAGTGGTTGTCGCTGCATTAAGACGGGAATTCTCTAGGCTACTCACGAGTAAATCGACAACCGTATCCAGTCGACCTTTAGGTGTTCCAGAATTGTATTTTTGCTGCAATAAACCAAACCATACAGTGCCCCACTGCAAAAGTTGGATAATGGCCTGCTGCTGCTGTCGAATTGAGTTTGGCAATTCGAAAACGGCAACAGGACTAGCAGAATCACCCGGTAGCAGTGGCGTAGCAACGAAGCACCTAGTTAACTCGGATTCACTCTTCGAGTTGTCAAGTCCTTCATTAGAGACAATAACAATGTCCTGGTTATGCATGGCGCTGTGCGCAGCATCAATCAACATTCTTGGCACATGGGTTAGGCGGTATGGCCAACGAGCAAGTAGTTGCACATCATCTGTGCCGCTGGTGGCGTCCAGTACCAGGCCAAGCGTTGCGCCATTGATCATGTCACATTGTGCATTTAGCCAGCCTTGTACAATATCATCAGGCACTGTTGGTTCCAACGCAACGTTGTCTGCTCGAAGCGATGCTCCAGAGTGTAAGCGATCATTTTTGGCATCAACCACCAACGCACTTTGTGTTTTATCCATCTCAGCTGGCATCCCATACTCACCTTCCACAGAACTTTTTTCATCAGGAATGTGCTCCTCAGCAGATGAGGACAATGGAGCCATCAACGGCTCGCAAGCTCTGGGCAGGTGATCGGTAGAACCGAGATCTTAGGGTATTGATCGCGTAAATTCTTAATCAAGGCACCGTGAGTCGAGTCGTTGTCGTTGCTTGTGCGGAATAGGTCAAACCAAAGCGAGGACTTGGTGCTGCCCTTTGTAACCAGCTGAGCATTTAACCCTAAGCTTTGCATGTGGTTGACGCGAGTTTGTGCATTCTTTCGATCCCGGTACCAGCCATAAGACATGTGATGCATCCAAGGCCCACGTCGGAACCACTGAAAATCAGAAACGTCTTTTTGCTCAAGGCGTTTGATTAATGCTTGGCCGTCCTCATGGGATTGTTGCGAGATGACACCCCATAGCCCATCAACGTTCAATTCGGAGGCGTATCGGCGCATGAACTTCATATCGCTCTTGTTCAGAACAGTTTCAACCAAATCGTCTGTGTCGGTATCCTGAAGTGGTCCGACTGTTAAACAAGGCTCACTGTCCAACGCTTTATGATTCGTTACGCTATTGGGGCTAATTGGCTCATTGGCGGGATTTGGAATTTGCGTATCAGTTATTTCAGACGGCTCTATAAGTATAACGGCAGCGGCCGTGCGCTCAATTGGTTTGGCTTCCAGTGCTGCGCTAAATTGCGGTGGCCTGTCAGCGCTGGGTAACACTTTGGAAGTAGCCGATTCAAGTGCCGTGTCTGCATTTTTACCGAGGCCATGTTCAGACTCGGGTTGAGTATCGGTATCGGCAATTTTTTCTTCCATAGGATGCAAAACCAACGTACATTTCAGTCCCGCTGGAAGCCGATTATCAGGATTAGGTAATGATAGACGCACGCTGAGCGTTGCCGTCGCGGCATCCATCATCGGATCGATACGAGTCACTGAGGCCAGGAAAGGCCCAGCTATTGGCAGTTCCGGCAGTACCGTTGCTTGCATACCCACCTGTATCTGGCCGTACATAGCAATGGGCACAACAACTCTTACGCGCAGCGGGTCCAGCTGTGCAATTTGCACAATGGGGTCACCATCAACGTATTCACCTGCGCTTTTGAATCTAGTGACCACTACTCCATCGATGGGACTGAGCACGGTACGTCTGGCTAGAGCCAACTCATCGCGTGCTGCCTCGAGTTGTGCGGTGTGTTGTCTCTCCATAGCCGCTTGCAAGCGCAGCCAGGCCGCATCCTGTGCAGTGCGTACTTCGTCAACATCTTGCGCAGAAACAACTTCTTTATCATTTAACTCATTCACGCGGTCGCGGTTACGTACCGTAAAATCATGGTCGCGCCGCAATAATTCGATTTCAGAATTAGCGTCAGCACGCGCACGCGATATCTCCAGCACTGCGCTCTCCACATCCGTGCGTAATGCAGCAATAATATCGCTCTTAAAAACAACATCAGCTTCATCCACATTCACAGATGCAAGCACACCAACCTCAGAGCTTGTGATTGCAACAAGCCGATGTGGCTCAATCAAGCACTCTAATGGTTCGTTGGCGTAAGTGTTTGTAGCAACTATCGACAAAAATGTAACAATCCAAAGAACGTTACTCTTGACGTTACTAGCCCAGTGGCAGATCAATAAATACATTTCAACCCTCAATACACGATCCATGGTATCCCAGAATCCAAAAAAGCAACTGATGTGCCATACGCGCGAATCTAACGTATCGAATCGGTCTTTCGTTGAGTTAAAGGGGTTGTTTCCTGAGATATGTTTCACATTTTGGAGCAATCCAAGGAATTAATGGGGACGGAGGAGTTTTCACTGTCCAGTCGTTCCACGAGATATTTTTCCGTTCGCGCTGATAACTGCTTTGCTGCGAATGATTTCCACGGATTAATCGCAAGCAGATGTTACATACCAGATCACATGAGCCACAGCATCTGCAATCAACGATAGTATGTTCACCCGACAGTCACAGGTGTAACCGCATGAAAATTGTCCTCGGTACTATGACATTCAGCGATCAGGTTGACGAAACCACCGCAATCGACATGCTGAGAATGTTTCGTGCAACTCCCCATCGCGAAGTGGATACGGCCTATGTCTATAACAAGGGAAAGACTGAAATCTTATTGGGCCGGTTGAATGAATCGTATGCTCTCCAAGGTATCGCGCTGGCAGGCAAGGCAAACCCTAGTGTAGGAAACGGATTAAGCCCAGAGTCAGTCTCTATGCAGCTAAATGAGTCTCTTACCAGAGTTAAACAGGATGCATTCGATATGTTCTATCTGCACTCCCCTGATTTGAATACTCCGATAAGCGATACCTTAGCCTGTGTTGATGAGCACTATCGCAATGGTCGATTTGGCCGCTTCGGGCTGAGCAATTATGCAGCTTGGCAAGTGGCTGAAATTGTTGAACTTTGCAAGCATCATGGCTGGGTACAACCTACAGTGTATCAGGGTATGTACAACGCACTGACCCGCGATGTTGAACGCGAGTTACTGCCCTGCCTTGCCCATTACAAGATGAGCTTCTATGCCTATAACCCGTTGGCAGGTGGCATGCTGAGCGGCAAATATGACTCAGTAGATTCACAACCCAGCAGCGGCCGATTTGCCAGCTTCAACGGTTATCAGGAACGCTACTGGAAACCGGACATGTTCAGCGTGGTGCAATCATTTGCAAAAGCCTGCAAAGCTTGTGACATTGCGCCAGCCAGCGCTGCTCTGCGCTGGTTGGTTCACCACAGCGCCATCGCGCAGCCCAATAATCACGCCATCATTCTGGGGTCTAGTACTGTGGCCCACCTAGAACAGAATCTAATCGCATGCGAGGCAGGCCCATTACCAGATTCCATTCTGCAATCGCTGGATAAGGGGTGGGATCAGGTTCAACCTGTTTGTATTAAGTACTTTAGGCCGTGAGTGTCTCTGTGACCGAGAAGGCCTCGTTTTCTTTGGCTGTACACCCTGTTTGATAGATCAATCCAACAATAGCAATCGATCGTAAAGGGCCCTTGAAATTTAAGATATTTCTCTACGGAGTGTGATCAATTGGAATGTAATCTTCTGCCCGAACGAATGCGCACCTCGACACGTAAACTTCCGACACTTCTGCTTATCGCAGCTACGCTGATATTGAGCACAGCCTGTTCAGTTTTCGGAGTCGAATCTGTGGAAGAAGCCCCTTACCAAACCGTTCTGAAAGAGAACGAATTCGAGATCCGTGATTACGCACCGTTTGTGGTAGCCCAAACACGAATCGACGCCAGTTATAAAGAGGCTGGCAACAAGGCGTTTCGCAAATTGTTCGCTTACATATCAGGTGAGAACGAGACCCGCGCTAAAATTGCGATGACAGCACCCGTTATTGCAGAGCCTAAGATCGTTAGTTCGAGCGAAAAAATAGCCATGACCGCACCCGTATTATCCCAACAAGATGGCGAAGCCTGGCTGTATAAATTTGTACTTCCCAAAGGCTTCACTGTTGATACGGCTCCGCGCCCTTTGAATCCCGATGTAACCATTGCAGAGACGGCACCACAACGCGTAGCAACCATACGATATTCAGGTAGATCAACTGATAAAGCACGCGTGCAGAATACCAAAGCACTTAAAGACTGGATTGAATCGACAGGCCTAGTGCAACAATCGGAACCACGATGGGCTGGCTATAATGCACCTTGGACGCTTCCTCCATTGAGAAGGAATGAGGTACTAATTGATGTGGCCACACCATAAAGCGTCACTGCTTGCGAAAGACCTCATTACTCGCAAACTGCAACTCCTGATCAAACCTATACTTTTTCAATGCGGCAATTCAACAATACTCCCAAATTTATCGTTATCGCGTTCGCTTTAGCGTTACTTTGCCCTATCGGAACTGTAACAGCAGCTGACAGCTCAGTGAACGTACGATTATCAGTAGGCAACAGCTGGCAGAGCCGAAATAAAGTCCAAATACCCAACACCGACCTGGGTTCCCGCTTCTCGCTCAAGGACGCTGTGGGAGACGGTCCAACGCCTGCTGCTCGCTTAGAGCTTAGCTGGATGATGAACGAGCGGCATGGCGTGCGGGTTCTATTGGCACCGTTGTCCTACACAGAGTCCGTAACATTTAGTGAACCTGTACTCTTCGCTGGGGAAACTTTTAGCCAAGATGAACCAACCGATGCGAAGTACAAGTTTAACTCATGGCGACTAGGCTATTTTTATTCACTTATGCACACCGATATCGCAAGTTTTCGAGTGGGTGCTACATTGAAAGTGCGAGAGGCAGAAATTCGCCTTGTTCAAGGTGGCACCGTAAGTTTTGATGATGACTTAGGGCTCGTTCCATTGCTATATCTCGCAGGTAAGTATCAACTGGGTAATCGCTGGACAATGGGGGCAGACTTGGACGGACTGGCCGGTGGCCCCGGACGTGCAATCGACTTAGGTATAAGTCTCGATTACTCGATTACGAAACGCTGGGGTATTGGTGCTGAGCTGCGAGTACTAGATGGTGGAGCTGACACTGATACTGTCTATAACTTCGCACGATTTAATTCTGCAGCTGTCGTTATTAGTACTGGATTCTAAACGTTGCTGGAGTTTGGATACAAACAGCAAATCAAAGTGGCCACAGCTTTGTCTCAGGATGAAATTGTGACCACGCAAACCAGAATGACTGATGACTTCCCAAGTCCTGGCCTTGTTCATTAATAGCTTTCACACCACCTGCATCGAGAGTTAGTTGAATATTTTCGTACCGCACTAATTCACTCTGCTCCAAAGCCTCCAAAACTTGAGATACAGGAAATGCGATAGGAATTCCACTAGCGGTTAACAACCCAACGACATCCTCTTGAACGGGTAATCGCGGATCAACATCGCCAACGGGGAAAATTGGACCATTAGCATCACGATTGTTGCGGAAATCAAAATCACGTCCTAGTGCCAAGGATTCTGCAAGCACAGTGGTCTTTGGATAAGCTGTTTTCCAACGTCCCCATTCTGCTGTTACAACGCTAGCTTGTTTCAACTTGACCTGTATTGCAGCCAACGGGCCAGTAACGGCGTGACCTCGGAAAGTATCAAAAACCGAAAATGTATTAACGTCATACATCACTTTATTAGATCGTATCAGTAGCCCTGATGTTCTTAATACGGGGCGTTGCACTCCATTGGGTAGTTCATCTGTGTAATAAGCTTGTGCAGAGCCACAAAGCGTACAGTACGGAATCCCAAGATCACGACCTCCCAGCGTATCGTTAATCATCTCTCGCACTTCCATTATCCGCCTAGGATAAGCACGGTATTCGCCATTAACTTCAATACCGAATATTATGTCGTCATCTTTTAGCCATTGTGCATCAGCTGCTGATGTAACGCTCGGATTGTCCGCCGCAGGGATACAATTGCACCGAGCGTCTGTTTCGTCATATTTCCTATTGTCTATTCGAACACCACCCCATGACACGTGACGCCAATCAATGTCGCCTTCACTAAATAAGCCCACCCACTCAGGTTCGATAACCAGGTAGATATTTCGTTTGTACTTTAAATAATTTGGTGGTGCGGGTATATCCCAGGCAATTAAATGATTGGTTGTTCGATCCCAATAATCACCATTCTTAAACTCTATGGCAAGCAGCGCCGAAATAGAACGGCCTAACAATGACAGCATTTGTTTTGACCCTGCTATTCGCATCATGTCGCTTATTAGCCACGCAATGCGAGGGTCATTTGAGTCTCCAAGCGTCTCGATTGCCTTTGTTTGCTCTAGGCCCCACTTGTGGGTGAGTAAATTTTCCCCGAACACCGTATCGAGAGCCTTCTCTATATTTTCGCTCAATTCACCTTCAACTAGAGGGGGCGGTGAGCCGTAAGTTTTTATGACAAAATTAGATAAAGTGGATGTTGAGTTTGCCGCGTGTGCAATGTTGAATATTGGCAGCGTGAACACGCAGACCAAAAGCCAGTGCAGACAATGTATTTTAATGCAGTGATTCTTTATACTGATATTTACTTGTGGCATGCAGGTACCGCTCGCAAAAGACAATTTACGACTACGACATAGCTAATGCCATTAAAGTTTCCGATGAATAGCAATTCAGGCTGGACAAATCGCTAGCAAATCATTCAGAGTTCAGCCGTCAAATTCAAGCCCCTACTACAAATTTACGAATATGAGCTCGGAATCCGACAAATTGAGACTAAGTAACATTCTATGTAGATGTGGCCTCAGATGAAACTCTACCATTAGCCGTGAGCATGCTTATGGCAATTTTGGCCACTACTCTTCTGGCAATGACAATCGCTAGAGTTGATTTACGCAATTTACAAGCGCGTCGTAGTCGTTAATAATATCCGAATATCGCCGACTTGCTTACTTGATTCGTACCTTGGCAAGGCGACTTTCCAACAACTCCCCATGCTGGCTAAGTATTGGGTAAGCTCCAGAGGCAAATAACGAGTTGATTTGCCGAAGCGCTCTCAATGTTTCCAGGTGAATATCACTGGTTTCGATACTAACGACAGAACCGGTTTGAAGGCGACGTAAGTGTTGATCGTTACTTTGGCGCTCCTGGGCGCGAATTCTGTCCTTCTCCTCAATCAGTTGCCGAGCCGAACTGATATCGCCAGAGACAAGAACGTTAAGCGCTAGATGCATGTTTGCAACCACTTGTTTGTGCAGCTCCGTCAGTTCATCCCAGCCTTGCGGAGAAAATGTCAGCGATTCCCTGTTTTTCTGATCAGCCAATTTAAGTAAGTTTTTTGCCACCAAGTCGCCGACAGCTTCCATATTGATAGAAAAATTGGAGAGTTCCAATTTACGATCCGCATCTCGCTCCGTCATGGCGGTGTCGTCCAAGTCTGACAAATACAATTTAATCGAGGAATGCAGCCTGTTGATATGCAGGTCCAGATCCTTGGTTTCCTGCATGGCTGATTTCTCTGCGTGCTCATAAAACGACATTATGGGCTGCAACATCAACTCAATGATGTCACTCATGCGCAAGCATTCACGGGTTGCACTGGCCAAAGCCAATTGAGGCATTTCCAGTACCGAGCGATCCAGGGCTGTGTGCCGATTCATGAGTGGATCAAGGTGCTTGCCGGCATCTGCAGGCGTGGGAAGGAGTCTGCTGGTCACCCACTTCATTATTCCTACGAGCGGAAGACAGATCACGAGTAATGCGCCATTAAATGCAAGGTGACCCAGAACCATCCAGCGCATACTTTCAGCTGGACTTACCGGCACAGGTAACTCAACTATTCTCAAAGTAATCAGCACTAGCACAGCTGCAGTTGTGCGAAAGATCAAATTGCCAGCAGGAATGCGCCTGCCAATAGCCGGTTGGCTACGAGTGAGTCCGAAGGCAATCAACCCGCTTCCCATGTTGGTACCCAGAATGAGTGCCGCGCCTACACCCACTGGCACAATCTGCTGCCCTACGAGCGCTGCTATCAACAAAACTGACGCTACGCTTGAATGCAGTAGCCAAGTGATACAAATACCGACAAGAAACGAGGCAACCAGATCGTTAGCCAAGTAGCCCATGACGACCACCAATAGTTCACTTTCGCGAAGTGGCACAGTTGCCTCTCCGATCAACTTGAGAGAGAGCAGAATCATACCCACACCCAGGATTATCCGACCTATCTGCCTGACGAGTCCTGTGCGCCCCTTAAGAAAGAGTAATCCACCAGTCAGTAACAGAACCGGCATTAGCCATGACAAATCGAACGAAAGAATCTGCACAACCAGCGCAGATCCTACATCGGCCCCGAGCAGTAAAGCCATTCCAGGTATGAAGCTAAGGGCTCCTGATGCGGCAAAGCCAGAAGCTAACACGGCGACTGCCGTTGAACTCTGAAGAAGCATCGCTACTAGCATGCCGACGCCAGCTGCCTTGAATCTATTGGAGTTGGAGCGCTGAATGGCGCGTCGAAATGCGTTCCCGTTGGCACGTTCAAACCCTGTACGAACCATGCGAACAGCCCACAGCAAAAGAGTTGCTGCGGCACCGACATTAATTAATAACAGTAAAAAATCCAATCTCTCTCCGTTCGGTGTGTGTTGCCCATACAGATGGGTCTTAGATCCGCCGAGTAATAAAGTTGTAATAACAATGCATCAGCATACTACTTAACTTGTTGATATTCCATCTAACACATTTGAATTATCCACTTTCTAACGAAAGCTCTGTATTTCTTACGAAATAAAATATACCCTCTAATGAGCGTATTTACATTTCTTTCGAAACTTTATATCGCCACTTTGCAGGCTAATGAAACTTTCTGATCGTCAAACCCAAATCATCGAATTCCTATCCAGCAGCGGTGGAACACTATCCAGCAGTGAATTAACGGATCGCTTCGATGTATCAGTTCAGACCATTCGTAAGGATTTGAATGACTTAAGCGATTTGGGCTTAGTTCGTCGTGTGCACGGAGGAATCACTTTACCGACACAAAGCAGGAACCTGTCGTTTACTAATCGGCAGGTGATTAACTTTGAAGAGAAAAAACATATAGCCAGATTGTGCGCCTCACTCATTCCCAATAATTCAAGTCTGTTTCTCGGAATAGGCACAACACCAAGCCAAATAGCAGAACATTTGATTTATCACACGGGTTTAAAAGTCATCACAAACAACCTAAATGCAGCTCTGACTCTGTGCCACAACACAAATATCGAAACCTATATGGTCGGTGGCCGTGTAAGGCACACAGATGAAGACATTGTTGGAGAGGAAGCAACTTCCCAGTTCAGAAATTTCCAGGTGAATTTTGGTATTTGCGGTGTTGCAGGTATATCGGAGTCCGGAAGTCTTTTAAATTTCACAACCGAAGAATCCTATTTGTTCAAGGCCATTTTGGAGAATTGTGAAAAGAAGGTATTAGTTGCTGATCACCATAAGTTTATGCGCAGCGCCCCCGTTAAAAGTGGTCATCTAAGCGATTTTGATCTGTTTTTAACAGACTCTCTCCCGCCTGAATTGAACACTTTATGCGACGACGCAGAGCTGCAAGTCACTACTGAATTGACTGAGACAAATTAATGTCGATATTTCTAAGAGTTTCAGATTTACGCCGTTCATACGATAATGTCGATGCGGTAAAAAACATTAGCTTTGATGTCGAAGAAGGTGAATTTGTTGCGCTGCTCGGTCCGAGTGGCTGCGGTAAGTCCACAACATTGAAGATGATTGCAGGACTTGAGCAACCCGATGGTGGAACCATAGAAATTGATGGACAAAATGTTGTAAATAAATCGCCAGGGAAACGCAATCTTTCAATGGTTTTTCAGTCCTATGCCCTATTTCCACATCTGAGCGTAAAAGAAAATATTATATTTGGACTCAAAGCCCGCAAAGTCCCTAAAGCAGAACGAATGAAGAGACTCCACTCTGCCATCGAGATGGTTGATCTTGGTCCCCACATAGATAAAAAGCCCGGTCAATTGTCCGGCGGACAATCGCAGCGTGTTGCCTTAGCTCGAAGCATAGTATCGAACGCACCTTTATGCCTTATGGACGAACCCTTGTCCAACCTGGATACAAAACTGCGCGCCGACATGCGTTCGGAAATTCGCGCCTTACAAAAACAGTTAAAGCTTACCGTGATTTATGTGACTCACGACCAAATCGAAGCCATGAGTATGGCTGATAAAATAATATTGCTTAACGAAGGTGGCATAGAACAAGCAGCAGCGCCTGAAGCGTTCTACGACAGACCAGAAACATCATTTGTCGCCTCCTTTATTGGGCATCCTCCAATGAATCTAATTACCTGTGATGATGTTCAAGTGGGTGTTAGACCTGAGCATGTGTCCATCGTGGATTCAAGTGGTCTCGAAGTAGTTGTGCAGGAGTGTGATTATCAGGGATCAGAAACAATAGTAAGCACTATTTATCAAGGCTCAATCATAAGGGCCAGTTTTCAAGGAAAGCGAAGCATTGCCAACGGCACAAAAGTCACACTAAGCTGGGATCGCGAAGCTGAGCATCATTTTAGTAGTAAAACCGGACATCGTGTGATTGTTGATCACGCGGTACTGCCCTTTCATTAGCCTGGGTTATTCATGAATATGAATAGTCCCGGCTTGCATTTTATAGTTGTATTTTCTGGAGGAGATTCCTATGTGGATAAAGTCAGTTAAACACACCGTTGCAGCAGCAGTTCTATGTGCAATTGCAGCTCCAACTGTTGCCGCAACCGAGTTAACCATGTTTTACCCGGTTGCCGTCGGCGGTGCCTTGACTAAAATTGTCGATGGCATAGTCAGTGATTTTGAAGCCGCCAACCCCGACATTGACGTCAACGCAATCTATGCCGGCAACTACAATGATGCTCGCGTGAAAGCTCTTGCAGCCCTGCAAAGTGGTGACCCTGCGCAATTGGCTGTCATGTTTTCAATAGACGTTCACGAACTTATGGATCTTGACGCCATTGTGCCGTTCGATGACATTGTCTCCACTCAGGAAGAAAAGGACTGGCTTGCCAGTTTCTATCCGGCACTGATGGAAAATGGGACAGTTGCAGGCAAGACCTATGGCGTGCCATTCCAACGTTCAACCATTGTCATGTACTACAACAAGGACCTATTTCGTGAGGCAGGCCTTGACCCGGAGAAGCCACCTACTAGCTGGGAAGAACTTGTAACGATGGGAGCTGCTTTAACGAAGAAAAATACAAATGGAAACGTAGATCAATGGGGAGCAATGATTCCTTCCACTGGCTACCCATACTGGATGTTTGGTGCTTTGACTAAACAGCAAGGTCAGAAGCTGATGAACCAGGAAGGTACTGAGGTCTACTTCAACAACCCCAAAGTGATTGACGCTTTGAACTATTGGAATGACTTGGGCCGCACGCACGGTATAATGCCAGAAGGTGCCATAGAATGGGGAACATTACGACAGAATTTCCTTGAGCAAAAAACTGCAATCATGTGGCATTCCACAGGAAATCTGACAACCGTTAAGAAGAACGCTAACTTCGATTTTGGTGTAGCAATGCTTCCAGCTGGCAGCGAGCTAGGTTCACCAACCGGTGGTGGTAATTTCCACTTATTCAAAGCGTCAAGTGATGAAGAACGTGCAGCTTCGTTGAAGTTGATTCGGTTTATGACAAGTCCCGAGCAAGCTGCTCGTTGGAGTATAGAAACTGGATACATGGGTGTCAGTCCAGCCGCCTATGAAACACCGGAATTGGCTGCCTATATAAAAACATTTCCACCAGCGGCAATCGCACGTGATCAGCTGCAACATGCCACCGCTGAGCTTTCAACCCATCAAGCAGGACGTGTTAGAAAATTACTGGACGATGCTATTCAATCGGTACTCACAGGACAAAGTTCCGCAGAAGACGCTCTGAACAGCGCTCAGAAGCAAGCCGACCGAATCCTTTCACGTTATAAGTAGCTTAGTGTCCAAGCGGGAGATGCAATAAAGCCTCTCCCGCTGTCTTCACACTCATTAGGTAATTCATGCAACTATCGCGACAAATTCAGGCTTGGCTATTGCTATTACCAGCCCTTTGCCTGCTGGTGATGTTTACTCACTATCCGGTTCTGAAGACTATCGCCCGTAGTTTCTTCGGCTTTGGTACTCGATGGGAAGATGCAGCAAGTCTGCAAAATTACCAATACCTGCTCGAAGATGAAGTACTTATGCAAGTATTGTCAAATAGCTTTCTGTATGCGGCGATAACCGTTCCCGTATCCATAATATTGGCAATCGCCATGGCCTTGTGGGTAAACAGCAGCATGATGGGCAAAGGTTTTTTACGTACCGCTTATTTCACACCCACCGTACTACCCATGATATCGGTAGCGAACATCTGGCTATTTTTCTACAGTCCAGAAATTGGGCTTCTGAACAAGTTGCTCGCATTGGTAGGCCATAACGGAATTAATTGGCTTGGCGATCCCTCTTTTAGTTTGTACAGCTTGATGGCTATGACTATATGGAAGGAAGCAGGATTTTTTATGATCTTTTATTTGGCAGCACTGCAAACCATAGACACCAATCTGTATCACGCAGCTGCAATCGAAAATGCCAGTAAATGGACTGTGTTTAGACGCATTACCTTTCCACTGCTTATGCCAACAACATTATTTGTGCTGGTAAACGCAATGTTGAACGCGTTCAAGCTCGTAGACCACTTATTCATTCTGACTAAGGGCGGTCCCAACAATTCCAGCAACTTGTTGCTGTATTACATTTTTGAGAATGCCTTTAGCTTCTTCGATACTGCTTATGCCGCGGTACTTACAGTTGTGCTGCTAACGATACTGGTTGGGCTGGCGTTATTACAATTCGGTATTATCGAAAAACGGGTGCACTATCGATGAGTCGTTTAACGCATTTCATATCTGTCGCATTAGCCTGGTTCATCGGTTTCATTTGGCTGTTTCCTCTTATTTACGCGATATGGGCGGCGATTCATCCCGCCGAATACGCTACGCGATTTTCACTTTTTGCACCATTGACCACAGATAATTTTGTTGAGGCATGGGACCAGGCACCGTTCTTGAGTTACATGGTAAACACGGTCGCCATTACCGGGCTCATTCTAGTGGGACAACTCATATTTTGTACACTGGCAGCCTACGCCTTGGCGCGTATGGAATTTGTTGGTCGCGGCTTTATATTTGCCTTGGTACTCATGCAATTAATGGTGGTGCCAGAAATACTCATCGTTGAGAATTACCAAACCTTGGCCGGTATGAATTTGATAGATACGTATTGGGGTGTGGCTCTACCCTATTTCGCGAGTGCATTTGGCATATTTTTATTGCGTCAAACTTTTAAAACAGTACCAGAAGATTTAGAAAACGCCGCAAGGATTGAAGGTTGCTCTTTACTGTCAGTCATCTGGAATGTCTACGTGCCTCTGGCCAAACCGACCTATCTGGCGTTTGCTTTGGTATCTGTCAGCTATCACTGGAATAACTTTTTGTGGCCGTTAGTGGTGACAAACACTGAAAAGAGCCGACCATTAACGGTAGGTATGTCCATATTCGGAGCACCTGAGTCCGGTGTGGATTGGTCCATTATTTCAGCAGGTACTCTGATATCAGTTGGGCCCCTGTTAATTCTTTTTATCTTGTTTCAGAGACAATTTGTACAATCGTTTATGCAGGCCGGAATTAAATAATGAAAATTCTGACATGGAATATCCAGGCTACGAAAGGCTGCGATGGTGTTCTCGATTCCTCACGCATCATCAGTGAAATCATGAAATATGGACCTGTGGATGTCATATGCCTACAAGAAGTTGCGAGACACATTCCAAGCCTTGGTTATGAAGATCAGGTTGCCTGTATATCGAATCCGTTTTCTGACTTTGATGCGCATTGGGCTCCAGGATTTAGCGTACCTGACAAATCAGGTAACCGATCTGAATTCGGAAATCTCACATTAGTTAGAAAACCTCTACTTAGAAATGCACGCGTCCATAATTTACCGAGTCCATTCATCAAAGATTTACAGATGCCTCGCACCATGGCTGAAGTTGTTGTCAGTGGAGAACAATTCAAATTTTCCATTTTCAATACACATCTGGCATTTCATTCAAGTGTCGAACGTATCGAACAACTCGCAGCGCTAACCCACCTGCGAGATCAAATTATTGCTAAGAGTGATTTGGCAATTCACCCAGATGCAGAGGACCCTTACAGATACGCAGATTCAGTTCAGGCGGTAATTCTGTGTGGTGATCTGAACGTGGCCTCCGACAGCAGTGAATTTAAAGAACACATCACTGAACGTAACTGGGTGGATTGCTGGGACGCCCAACACGCTAGCAATGCCATAGAACGAACCGAACGACAACCGACATGTGGCTGCCACGATCCAGTTCAGTGGAGCGAAGGCGCACACGTCAGAGATTTTTTTCTAGCTACCAAAAACATTGCCAACAAGACCATTAGCATTGAGGTTAATGTCGAAACTGACGCCTCGGATCACCAGCCTGTTTTGCTGGAAATTGCTCTATGAGTGTCAATAGACTCAGCAATCCGGCTGAACATACTGTTTCTCCATTACCAGAGTTTATTTCACCACTACCATCCGTCATTTTTACGGATGTAGACGATACACTAACATTTGATGGCCATTTGCCCATCGAAACGTACACTGCTTTGTTTCAACTAAGAGATGCAGGCTTTACTGTTATCCCGGTAACCGGTGCCAGTGCTGGCTGGTGTGATTGTCTGATCAAAACTTGGCCCATACAGCATGTCATTGGTGAAAATGGTGCGCTATATATGGAAAAGGATGCTAACGGAATTGTAAGTACGATGTTTGCGAAGGATTCAGAATCAGTCAAACACGATCTTGCAACACTAAAGCAAATGGGTAGTGCTTTAACAACACAGTTTCCTACAATAAAATTCACCCAAGATCAGCCATTTCGCATTACAGACATCGCCTTCGACATTGGGCAAACGGTCACGGTTCCTGAGTCGTTAGCCGTTGAGGCAACCCAATGGTTAATAGCTCAGGGTCTGCAGGCACGTCGTAGTTCCATACATATTAATGCGTGGATGGGGAACCATTCCAAGTCAACGGGTGCTATGGCCTGGCTTCAGCAAAAAAATATGGATGAACACAGTTGCCTATTTATTGGTGATTCACCAAACGATGAATCAATGTTCAAGCAATTTCCACTCTCTGTTGGAGTTGCAAATATTGGTCGTTTTCTAGCAACAATGGACCATCTACCTAACTTCATTACTGCAAATCAGGGTGGATATGGGTTTGTTGATATGGCCAATGTCTTATTGGAATCACAGAGTTCTAACACGTTATAACTCAATCTCCATCCGATAACCTGGAGAGTAAACCAACCGCACTGACGTGATGGTAGCTTGATTGGCGCTACGCGTTCGTCGTTCGGCTGTGAACAATGCAACATGTCTGTCAACGTCGAGTAAAGCTGCTTCCTCATCGGCTGCAGTGGAGGCTGATAAGGCAAGATCCCCACCGCTGAAAGGAACGTTCTCAACCAACCATTGATTTGGGCTACATTGTCGAAAATCAGCATCAGCAGCACCTGGCACGATGCTGACATCAATCCAGCGGTCTTCTAGAACATAAGGCTTCTCATCAGCGAGATGCAACGCTATTACATGCAAAAGCCGAGCACTCGGCGAAGGATTCATACGCGTTCGTATCGCCTTGGGCAGGCGCTCACGTTTTTGCGATATCAATCGGTAGCTATACGCGTGCCCGCGTCTTTCGATTTCCTGTCGTATGACAGGAACATTAAATGTTGCTTTTCGTGCTGGATGCACAACAACCCGTGTCCCTCCTTTGCGTTTACGTTCAATCAGGCCATCATCCGCTATCGCCTGCAGCGCACGATTCACCGTGCTACGAGCACACCCCAGCTCAGTGGCCAGTTCTGCCTCGTTAGGCAGTAGATCACCCGGTTTCCAGTAGCGGGAGTGTAAGCGCTGTATTACTTCGGCCTCCACATGCTGCCAACCATTAGTCGATCTATTGTTTGACTTGAGGTTCAGAGTCTCTCTCCCAGGGATTTCATAACGCTACGGTAGCGATTGACTATAACCTCACGAGCAATATGTCGACCTGCTGTAACGCAATGGCGCCCTGCGGACCAAACGTCCGTCACCATTCGATCATCGCCAGCAAATACATAACTGTCCAGTATCGTATCGCCATTACGGCCCTCCAGATCTGGATGCTCTCCATCAAGTGCGAGTAGATCCGCCCACTGGCCTACCTCAATGCGACCCGAGTTCCGCCCCGCCGCTTGAGCACCTCCCTGCACAACAGCATCGAATAATCGTCTGCCTGTTGAATGAGAGTTCGCAAGGGCGGCACGGGAGTGATCACGTAACCGTTGTGTGTATTCTAGTGTTCGTAGTTCCTCGCTCAGCGAAATTCGCACATTTGAATCGGAGCCAATGGCAATTCGACCGTTTGCGCCAAGGAACGCAACGCCATCGAAAATACCGTCACCTAAGCTCGATTCTGTAATCGGGCATAGTCCTGCTACGGCGCCAGTACGAGCCAAGCCACTAGTTTCATGCGGCAACATTTGAGTGCAGTGAATCAAGCACCATCGTGCGTCGACGGAGACGTTCTCGAGAAGCCATTCAACAGGTCTTGCCCCCCAGGCGTTTGTGACCTCAATTACCTCTGGTATCTGTTCTGCCAGGTGCATATGAAAAGGCGCCTCGGGTGCAATCTCCATCAGATGCTCAAAGCTAGCAGGAGCAACTGCTCTCAGACTGTGCGGTGCAACGCCAATGCAAGCATCATCCTGTAACAGGGCCGTCGCATCTTCCGCTCGAGTCCACAACCGATGAAAGCTGTCTAAATCAGTTCCGAAGCGTCGCTGACCATCTGTCAGTTTGCGTTGATCACAACCGCCATACTGATAATGCACAGGCAGTAATGTCAGACCGATTCCAGTGGTATGGGCTGCCGCCACGATTCGTTCCGATAGCTCAGCCGGATTGTCATATGCAGCTCCACCGGGTTGATGATGCAGATAATGGAATTCCACATTGGTGGCGTACCCAGCCTCCAGCATCTCCATCTGAACGAAGGCTGCAATCGCCTCAATCTGATCAGGCGTTAGCTGATCGAGAAAGGCATACATCAAACGACGCCATGTCCAGAAAGAATCACTCACATCCGGGCCACGCCGTTCAGTCAACCCTGCCATGGCGCGTTGAAACGAATGACTGTGAACGTTAGAAGGTGCCGGCAATAACACGGACACCTGCCGTGCGATTTGCCGCTCAAAATTCGTCTTCTGGTGAATTGTGTCGTAGGAGGCTACATCACTACCCTCGTGTTCAATGGAGGTAATTCGACCATCGTTTGCGATGCTGATAAGCACGTCCCGGCTCCACCCTTCTGTCAGCAACGCCTGACTAGCGCGAATGAACTTCATGACAAACACTCTCTCTTTGACTTGACGATCACAATATGTGCGTACATAATCTCATGCATGACTCCCAGTATGCAACTTCAAAATGAGTTGATTTGCACACTGCTAACTATCATCACCTCAACACTGTCTGTATGGAGATTCTAATGAGCATCGTGCTTACGCCCGGCTCGACCACTCTCTCTCAACTCGAAACCCTTTGGCGCACTGGGGCAGCAGCCTCGATCGACCCATCAGCGCGCCCTGCCATGCAGGCAGCAGCCGATCTGGTTGCCAAAGCGGCCTCTGGCGATAACGCAGTCTATGGCGTCAATACGGGCTTTGGCAAATTGGCAAACATAAAGATCGCTCCAAAGGACACAGCGACATTGCAACGCAATCTGGTGTTGTCTCACTGCTGTGGTGTCGGAGAAGCACTGGATGTACCCACTACTCGCCTGATGATGGTGTTGAAGCTGTTATCGGTAGGGCGCGGTGCATCAGGTGTCGCACTTACTACGGTTGATCTTATCGAGGCGATGCTGGCCAAGGGCGTAACACCTGTGGTGCCGGTACAGGGATCTGTCGGTGCTAGTGGCGATCTTGCTCCGCTGGCACATTTTGCAGCCACGCTCATGGGTGAGGGCCATGCCTACGTTAACAATCGTAGAATGCCAGCAATCGAAGCCCTGACACTGGTCGGGCTCGAGCCCCTGACGCTTGGCCCGAAAGAAGGCTTAGGGCTTATCAATGGCACCCAATTTTCAACGGCCTGTGCACTATCTGCTTTATTCGGCGCATGGCGCAATGCAGCCAATTCGAGCATTACCGCATCCCTTTCTACTGACGCCATCATGGGGTCTACAGCACCACTCAACGAAGCCATACACACACTTCGTGGTCACGTCGGACAAATCGCTGTGGCACGAACCATGAGAGCGATTCTCGACGGATCTGAGATTCGTGAAAGCCATCGTGATGGTGATACCCGGGTGCAAGATCCATATTGCATTCGATGCCAACCACAGGTGTTAGGCGCCACCATTGACCTGCTACACAGTGCCAGCAAAACGTTGGTAATCGAAGCTAATGCTGTTACTGACAATCCGTTGGTTCTGGTGAGTACCGGTGAAATCGTATCGGGCGGTAACTTCCACGCAGAGCCTGTCGCCTTTGCAGCTGATCAGATCGCACTTGCCTTGGCCGAGATCGGCGCCATAGCCCAGCGTCGAATTGCTTTGATGGTTGATCCAACACTGTCGTTCGATCTTCCGCCTTTCCTGACCCCGGCACCGGGGCTCAATTCTGGCTTCATGATTGCTGAAGTAACCAGTGCGGCGCTGATGAGTGAGAACAAACACTTAGCGAATCCGTGTTCAACCGACTCGACCCCGACTTCAGCCAATCAGGAAGACCATGTCTCGATGGCAGCACATGCCGCCTATCGCCTGAAACGGATGAACTTAAACTTGAACAACATTCTTGGTATCGAATTGCTGTGTGCGGCACAGGGTATCGAATTCCGTGCACCGCTTAAAACGAGTGCAACCCTGATCAAAGTCATCGATGCGCTGCGAACTGTGGTACCTACACTGGAGTCAGATCGCTTTCTTGCTGATGACATAGCGACTGCGGCATTGCTCGTTAGTGACGGCAATATTCTGGATTCAACAGATATTCCTGATTTTATGGACCAACTGATGTCATGAGTGACTCGCGAAGTTCAGCAACAGCCCCTGCCATCAGCGACTTGCACGTATCAACGCCAGCCCTAAGAAGCGATTCTCACCGCACACTCACGGATAAACCCTCATGAGCGACACAACAACCCCTATGAATGACAAGCCTGGCCCCAGACACAATCAACGTACGGTTATTGCACCGACAGGCAGCGAGTTGTCGTGCAAAAGTTGGTTAACAGAAGCTCCTATGCGCATGCTCATGAATAATCTGCATCCTGACGTAGCAGAGAATCCGCACGATCTTGTGGTCTATGGCGGTATCGGTCGAGCTGCCCGAACTTGGGAGGACTTCGATACCATCGTGGCCAGTCTGCAGGAACTCGACGACGATCAAACGCTACTTGTACAGTCCGGCAAACCCGTCGGCGTATTCCGCACCCACAGCAATGCACCTCGCGTGCTCATTGCCAATTCAAACCTGGTGCCACATTGGGCCACGTGGGACCACTTCAACGAACTCGATCGTAAGGGTCTGGCCATGTACGGTCAAATGACGGCAGGTTCATGGATCTACATTGGTACTCAGGGCATTGTGCAGGGCACGTATGAGACATTTGTCGAAGCCGGTCGGCAACACTACAAGGGCAGTCTCAAAGGGCGTTGGATACTCACGGCAGGACTCGGCGGCATGGGGGGGGCGCAACCACTAGCAGCAGTCATGGCAGGTGCTTGCTGCCTGGCTGTCGAATGCGACGAAACCCGCGCAGATTTTCGTCTACGCACTCGGTACGTGGACGAAAAGACCCGTGATATAGACGAAGCATTATCACTAATCGAGCAGTGGACGAGTGCCGGAGAGGCCAAGTCCGTGGCGCTGATCGGCAATGCTGCAGACATATTCCCTGAGCTGTACAAGCGAGGCGTACGCCCTGACATCGTCACGGATCAGACCAGTGCGCATGACCCAATCCACGGCTATCTTCCACAGGGGTGGAGCGTGGCACAATGGCGTGAGCAGCAGGAAACTAACCCGAAAACAGTGGAGAAAGCCGCTCGTGCAAGCATGAGAACTCACGTAGCTGCGATGGTTGACTTTTGGAATGCGGGAGTTCCAACCCTGGACTACGGCAATAATATTCGCCAGGTGGCTAAGGACGAAGGTCTGGAGAACGCATTTGCATTTCCAGGTTTCGTGCCTGCCTACATCCGCCCGTTATTCTGCCGTGGCATTGGCCCTTTCCGGTGGTGTGCTCTATCAGGTGATCCTGAAGACATCTATAAAACAGATGCAAAGGTCAAAGAGTTGTTACCCAATGATACCCATCTGCATCACTGGCTTGATATGGCCAGAGATCGAATCGCCTTCCAGGGATTACCAGCTCGGATATGCTGGGTCGGGCTGGGTGTACGCGATAAATTGGGCCTGGCATTTAATGAGATGGTTCGTACCGGCGAACTTGCAGCGCCTATCGTAATAGGTCGTGATCATCTCGATTCGGGTTCAGTTGCATCACCCAACAGAGAAACTGAATCTATGCGTGATGGCTCTGATGCGGTATCTGACTGGCCGTTGCTGAATGCACTACTAAACACAGCCTCTGGTGCAACCTGGGTATCCATACATCATGGCGGTGGTGTCGGTATGGGTTTTTCACAGCACTCAGGAATGGTTATCTGCTGCGATGGCACAGAAGAGGCAGACGAGCGTATTGCACGGGTTCTATGGAACGATCCGGCAACCGGTGTCATGCGTCACGCTGATGCGGGCTACCCTGAAGCTCTGGAGTGTGCACGCGAACATGAATTGTCCTTACCAGCAATTACCGGGCGATAACAACGCAGAGGCTCATGATGCAATTACACTTTCTAAGCATTACCCTGGCTCGAGTTCAAATACTATGTACCTAGTCAACACGAGCATAGCAACGCTTGATGGTGATACGCCCTACGGGCTCATCGAAAACGGGGCAGTTGTCATCGACAATGGAATGATTGCCTGGGTTGGCTCAGAGCGGGACATGCCTTCAGAGTTCAAAGAACATGAGCGGCACGATCTTGGTGGACGTCTACTCACTCCTGCCCTTGTCGATTGCCATACTCACATCGTGCATGGCGGGCATCGAGCTGTTGAGTTCGAAATGCGACTTGAAGGTGCCAGCTACGAAGATGTTTCACGAGCCGGTGGAGGAATTGCGTCAACCGTCAAGGCCACCCGCGCTGCCAGTGTAGAGGAGCTTTGCGCATCGGCGCTGCCACGAGTCGACCAGTTGCTCAGCGAAGGTGTTTGCGTGATTGAAGTAAAATCAGGATACGGGCTCGATCAAGACACAGAACTTGCGATGCTTCGTGCTGCCCGTGAAATTGAAAAAATAAGGCCAGTGCGTATTCGCACTAGCTTCCTTGGCGCACATGCTGTTCCGCCCGAATATCAAGGACGTAGCGACGCCTATCTGGATGAAGTGTGCTTACCGACACTCGAAGCAGCACACGCCGCTTCTCTTGTCGATGCAGTAGATGGCTTTTGTGAAGGTATTGCGTTTACACCAGAACAGATAGCTCGCGTTTTCGACAAGGCGCAAACACTGGGTTTGCCGATGAAGCTGCATGCTGAACAGTTATCACATTTAGGGGGTACTGCACTGGCAGCCAAATACGGAGCACTTTCCGCTGATCACGTTGAATATGCGAATGACGATGATGCGCGTGCCCTGGCTGCCGCCAATACGGTTGCAGTCCTACTACCCGGTGCTTTCTACACTCTTAGAGAAACCCAGATGCCGCCAATTAATTCCTTTCGTGAACATAACGTACCAATGGCGTTGGCAACGGACTGCAACCCTGGCTCATCACCGTTGACCTCTTTACTGTTAGTGATGAACATGGCTTGCACGCTGTTTCGCATGACACCCGCTGAAACATTGGCAGGCGTTACCCGGCACGCAGCAAAGGCTTTGGGTCTGGAAGATACAGGCGTCATTCGCACAGGCTTACGGGCTGATCTTGCCTGCTGGGATGTTGGGCATCCGGCTGAGCTAAGCTATCGGATTGGCGCTAATCCATTGTACAAACGGTTTTACGGGGGAGCACCAATCAGGTCATAGCTCCACTCGTCGATTGACAGCACGCCCCCCCTGTTCCTCATTTGGCTGGCAGCTATCAACTGCTAGAGCAATGCAAACTCAACCATCGTATGACAACAGACTCAGACTAGACCAACCTCAAACCCATCCATCGCCGACTGATCGTGATTC
>JBLIIE010000058.1:0-29764 GCA_047634635.1 Granulosicoccus sp.
GCAGATCTCCGGGTAGATACATTTCGAGCATCAGGTGCTGGTGGACAGCACGTTAATAAAACGGATTCGGCTATCCGCTTAACGCATATACCGAGTGGTGTTGTCGTTGAATGTCAGGACGGACGCTCGCAACATCAAAATCGGGCTAAGGCGATGACTCTGTTGCAAGCTCGTCTGCTAAATGCGGAAGTGTCGAAACAGCAAAATGCAGAGTCTGAATCACGACGCTTGCAAGTAGGTTCAGGGGATCGTTCTGAACGCATAAGAACGTACAACTTCCCGCAAGGCCGTATGACAGACCATCGCATTAATCTGACACTCTATAAACTAGATGATGTCATGTCAGGCTCGTTAGCTGAAATTATCGACCCTCTTATCGCAGAACATCAGGCCCAACTATTGGCTGAGTTCGGCGACTGAACACCGTTAAGCAATGGATAGTTCTTGCGGGTGAAAAGCTTGCGGTAGAAGCGGATCCTCAAATCGGCAAATTGGAGGCTGAGCTTTTGCTCAGTCACGTTACAGGCTTGCAGCGTGTCTCCTTTTTTTCACACCCGGAAAGAGCTCTAACATCTAAGCAGATAGTTGAGCTAACGGCGCTGCTAAACAGGCGTTTAGATGGCGAACCCATTGCCTACATCACTGGCAGCAAAGAGTTCTGGTCTTTAGCGCTCAGTATTGAACCTGGCGTGCTGGTTCCTCGACCAGACACAGAACTTTTGGTTGAAAAAGCGCTAAGCCTGTATCCACAACTGCCCACTGGCTTCATTGTAGAACTGGGTACCGGAAGTGGCGCGATTGCGCTGGCCTTGGCACAGGAAATAGACGATCAAACCCTGTTTGCCATTGAGCGTAACACGCAGGCTTTACACATTGCCGCAAGGAACATAAAGAGCTTTGGCCTAAATCGAGTTCAATTGATCCAAGCAAGCTGGCTTGATGCCCTTCAGTCACAATCAGCCGCCATGATTATCAGCAACCCACCCTACCTAGCTGCAGATGACGAACATTTGCCCTCCTTAAAGCATGAGCCGCACAACGCCCTGGTGAGCGGCACTACTGGCATGGAAGACTTAGAGGCCATCATCAAAGAGAGTCGCCGTGTTTGCATACCTGGCGGAGTATTGCTGCTGGAGCATGGCTACCACCAAGGACACGATGTACGATTTTTACTATCGAGCTACAATTACCAATATGTTAAAACAGATCGCGATCTGGCAGGTCATGAACGCGTCAGCTACGGATACCTTATGACGAGCTCCTCAGAATGAATCAAGGCACGGACAAACCACAGTCTGTCTACGCAGCCATTGATCTAGGGTCCAATAGCTTCCACATGTTGGTTGCTACACCCGAAGGTAATTCCATCCGAAAAATAGATAGCTTGAGGATGCCTACCCGTCTAGCTGCTGGGCTTGATAAAAACAAGCGTCTACTGCCAGAAACTGAGGCGTTAGCTTTGGATGCCTTAGCCAAATTCTCAGAACGTCTACGAGATGTTCCTCGTGAAAATATTAGAGTGGTTGGCACCAACACGTTACGACGTGCAAAAAAACGTGAGCGCTTTATGCGTGAAGCTCAACGATTGCTGGGCAAGCCGATTGAAATTATTTCCGGCCGAGAAGAAGCTCGCCTCATCTATTCTGCTGTATCTCACACATACCCTGAAACTGAACAGCGAAGGCTAGTTCTGGACATCGGTGGGGGCAGCACGGAGTTGGCACTTGGAAGCGGTGTGCACCCAGCGTTGATGGAAAGTGTCAATATGGGATGCGTCAGCTACACAAACCTGTATTTAAATAGTGGCCAGACCATAACGGCTGCGACCATGAAACAAGCCATGATACAAGCCCAGCTTGAACTACAACCTTTGACAGTTGCGTACAAGCAGTACGGGTGGGATGAGGTTGTGGGTTGTTCCGGTACGATAAAAGTAGCAGCTCGAATGCTGGCTGAGCTTGCCATTACCGACGGCACTATCACCCGAGATGGATTACGACAATTGGCGCGACTTATCATTAGCGAAGGGAGTGCCGCAGCGCTGAAACTTACCTGCATTAGCCCAAGCCGCAGCCAGGTGATCGCTGGTGGCATTGTCGTCCTGCGGGCCATAATGAGAACCTTAGACATTACGCATATTCACGCCAGCCAGGTTGCTTTGCGTGAAGGGTTGATTTTCGAAATGCTTGGCAAAGCGGAGCATCTGGATATTCAAAGCCAAACTATAGCGAACCTTACCGCTCGATACTCCATAGATATGCGTCAAGCAGATCGTGTTGAGAACACAGCCGTAAAACTATTTAATCATGTTACTGACACATGGAATCTTGATGCGGATACCGACCTGCAACTACTGGTCTGGGCAGCAAAGCTGCATGAGTTAGGAATGGGTGTCGCCCACACGCAATATCACAAGCATGGGGCCTATATTCTGGAAAACTCTGACTTACTCGGATTCACTCAGGCTGAACAAAAAGCTCTCGCACTTCTTGTTCGCTATCATCGCCGCAAAATTGAGCATGAAGCCTTCAACACATTAACAGACGATGAGAGCCACCGATTATCATTATTGCTTAGCCTGCTAAGGCTCTCTGCCCTATTGCATCGTGGACGCTATGATGACCCGCTCGATAACGTCAATGTTGTTATAAAAGCGGGACAAATCACCGTGGTAGCACCACAGATCTGGTTAGACGAGCACCCGTTGACCTATGCTGAACTGATTGGTGAAGCAGAACGTTTAACTCACGTTAATATAAAATTAAAGGCAGAAAACTCAGCCTAGACGTTCAAGGACCGCTTGTTCATATTTCAAATTTTAGCGAACGCTCTTGATGTCATTAGTGATCTAGCTGACTACCGTTGTATCGATTCATCAAAAACTGCTGTGCCGAAAACTGCGTAGCGGGTGATGCTTGTATGCGAGCGTATTTTCCATCGGCGTTCAGTTGCCAGGCAAACGTATTGTCCTTGAGATAAACATCAAGACACTCCTCTTTGACTCGTAGTAACGCTGCACCCTCAATTGGTACAGCAATCTCTACTCGATTGAAAAAATTTCGAGGCATCCAGTCGGCACTGCTAATGTACAGCTTCTGTTTCCCGTCATTACGAAACCAGAACACCCGGGAGTGTTCTAAAAATCTGCCAAGCACTGAGACAACGCGAATGTTCTCAGACAAGCCAGGAACACCGGCCTTTAACATACAAATACCACGAACCACCAATTCAACCTTCACACCTTCTGAAGACGCGATATACAGCGCTTCGATAACACCAGGGTCAACCAGTGAGTTCATTCTAGCAATGACATGACCTCTGCCACCACTACGTGAAATAGTTGTCTCCTGAGCGATACGCTTAAGAATAAATGCGTGTAGCTTAAAGGGTGCTTGAACAAGTTGCTTCATGTTCAATGTCTGTCCTAAGCCTGTTAGCTGCGTGAATACGCGGTGTACATCTTCAGTAATAGCCTTATCCTTGGTGAGCATACTGATATCTGTGTAGGCCCTAGCAGTGGTTGTATGATAATTACCAGTCCCTACATGAACATACTTTACCAACTTGTTTTTCTCACGCCTGACAACGAGTAGCATTTTCGCGTGTGTTTTGAATCCGACCACGCCATATACCACTTGAATACCTGCCTCTTGCAATTGCGTTGCAAGCTCAATGTTGGCGGCCTCATCGAAACGGGCGCGCAACTCGATAACAACAGTGACATCTTTACCAGCTCGCGAAGCTTCCATCAATGAACTGACGAACACAGATTCATGTCCGGTTCGGTAGAGCGTCTGCTTAATTGCCAACACATCCGGATCCGCTGCAGCCTGTCTAACCAAGTCGATGACGGGCACATAGGATTCGTATGGATGATGAAACAGAATGGGTGAGCGCAGTGCGATATTCTCAAAGATATTGATACCCGATTCGTAGATCGGCGCCACTTCTGGCGTGAACGAAGGATACTTTAAATCGGGTCTTTCAATTTCATCAGGAATGGACAAAAGGCGATTAAGATTCACAGGGCCATCTACGTGATAAACATCCTCATGCTCCAATCGAAATTGATTCTTTAAATAGCGCACTATTCTGTTGGGTGTATTCGCAGCAACTTCAAGACGAACAGCTTCGCCAAAGTTGCGTTGTACCAACTCGCTTTCCAGCGCACGCCGCAAGTTTGCAACCTCCTCTTCAGAGACATACAAATCGCTGTTACGCGTCACTTTAAATTGGTAAACACCCACTGGGTCCATACCACTGAACAAGGTTCCTATCTGCGAATGAATGATCGACGAAAGAAAAACGAAACCGTCTCTAACACCGCAAATTTCAGACGGCACTCGCACCACTCTTGGTAGGGACCGTGGCGCTCGTACAAGTGCAAACCCCGGATCACGTCCAAAGGCATCAACGCCTCGTAGATCAATAATAAAATTCAGGCTTTTGTTAGTGAGCCGAGGAAAGGGATGTGCCGGATCCAACCCAAGCGGGCTAAGCACCGGGGCGATGCTACTGACAAAAAATGAATCCACCCACTCGCTCATGGCGGTACTCCAACTTTCACGCGTAAAGAAGCGAATGTCCTGACCCGCCAATTCAGGAATCAGAACATCATTGAGTAGCTGGTATTGCTTCTCCACCATTGCATGAGCTACATGATTGATGGCGTCCATTTCCTGACTGGGAGACAAACCGTCAATACCGGCAGATTCCAAACCCCCTTGAATTTTCTGCTTCAAACCAGCGACACGAATTTCGAAAAATTCATCTAAATTACTGGATGTTATACACAAGAAGCGCAGACGCTCCAACAAAGGAACTTCTGGATCTCGGGCTAATTCAAGGACCCGTTCATCAAACGCGAGAAAACTTAGCTCACGATTGGACAACGGTACTGACGCCTTGGATTTTCGGGACCACCGTTCCGGTAGCGAAGATTCATTGTTGTTTTTTTGCTCGCTCAAGCGACTAGTCTCCGTGCGCCGGGTGTTCAGATAGATAACTCAAAGCTGCTTGTTCCAGTGAAGGATAAAATTCTTCAAAAGGATCCTCCAACAAATCACGCCATGGGATGAGTTGTTCTTGACTAACCGCAAGAGCAGCAAACTTGGATGATCGTCGTGACAGTCGTTTCAATGTTAATTCGATGGAGGACAGATACAAATTATTTTCCAAAATAGCATGCTCTTCTAACGCCACCATGAATTTCTTCAACGACTCTGGGAATACACCCTCGTGCTCTGTTAATGAGCCATGAATGTTGCCAGCATGCTCACTGAGAGCTAAATCGCTGTATTTATGCCAGTGAGAAGCCAAGTGATGATCGAATAATACATCAACAATTATGCCGACAAAACGTCTTGGAACACCCGTCATTTCCTGACGAACAGACAGCAGTCTGGGAAAACTGTCCGTGTACACGTCCAGATGACGATGCAGGCGAATACCACGCGCTACCTGCTCTGGAAAATGTGATAAATCACGCCCACGGACGAAATCACCACAAAATTGGCCCGCAATGAGCGCAGAATCATCAAACCCTAGCAACGAATGGGCAAGGAAATTCATGCCAAAGCTCCGTAAAACGTTATCCTATTGATTATGGACCTCACACCCGACAAGCGATACAGCCGACACACCAATCTTCAACAGATTGGAGAGGCTGGACAACAACAAATTCTAAACAGCCATATTTTAATTGTGGGTTTGGGTGGCCTTGGATCACCCGCTGCGCTGTACCTGGCTGCTGCAGGTGTCGGTCGCTTAAGTTTTGCCGACTTCGACACGGTAGAAATATCCAATTTACAGCGTCAAATTGCTCATACCACCGAGCGCGTCGGCGAACTCAAAACTGAGTCTGCAAAGAAAGCCTGTCTGGATATCAACCCCAACTGCAGCATTCAGACTATTGACTATGCGCTGGACGAAGAGGACCTTGAGAGCATTATTCCCACCTGCGCGGTAGTCCTGGATTGCAGTGATAACTTCCCAACTCGATTCGCCGTCAATGCGGCCTGCGCTAAACACCAAGTTCCATTAGTTAGTGGTGCTGCAATCCGTTTTGATGGACAGATTAGCGTTTACGATTCACGGGACAAAGATGCTCCTTGTTATCGCTGTCTCTACACCGAAGGCGATAACAGTGTGGACACTTGCGCTCAAGCAGGGATACTGGGGCCTGTCGTTGGTATGGTGGGATGTGTGCAGGCCATAGAGGCTTTAAAACTAATCGCAGGTATTGGCGACAGTCTTGCTGGACGACTCATTCTATTTGATGGACTTTCCATGGAATGGAATGAAATTCAATTACGAAAAAATCCAGCCTGCCCCGTCTGTAGTGTCATTGTCTGAGCAGCATTCTTCTCGATGCGGTGACAACAGCTTACGAATGAGCATTATCGTTCGATCCGCCACAGCTTACGACACTAACTGCGCCATCAAAAACAATGACGCACAGAATGCCTGTAAAAGGTGAGGTGTGGATCTGCTCCAGCCGCAGGAATGATTAACCTGAGAATTGATTTTCATATCTATCCTTTATGTGAATCTCACAGGGTAGAAGTGTAATTAGTCAGGCAAGGCCCCAATCGTGATCAATTATAAATTAGGTATGTACTTTTACCGAATTTCAAGCGCATCCATGATGATTCCGCTCAAAATCAGATCTTCGTCAGTTTTCCAACTCTAATGTTTTGTTATCCCTGAAACATCGTCAGGGTCATCTCCAGATGCTTGTTCGCTGTTGGCAGCCCTAGCAAACAACGCACCCACGTCAACTGCATCATAGTTATATGCTGCATCACAAAATTCGCAGGTGATTTCCACCCGGCCCTGCTCCTCTACTATGTCGTCCACTTCTTGTCGTCCCAACCCAAGCAACATTCCGTTGGTACGTTCACGCGAGCAACTGCAGTTAAAGCGCACAGCATAGGGTTCGAATAATCTCACAGTTTCTTCGTGGAATATCCGGTGTAACAGTGTCTGACTATCATCCGTACACAGCTCCTCATGCGAGAGCGTCTTACACAACACAGTAGCTCTTTGCCAGCCATCAGCATCGTGGCTTTTCGCCTCTTCGGCTGGTAGTTTTTGTACCAGTATTCCTGCGGCGCTGGTTTCACTAACAGCCAAATACAGTCGCGTGGGTAATTGTTCACTGGTACGGAAATAATTTTGCAAAGCATCTGCCAGGCACTCACCCTCAAGCGGCACAATCCCCTGATAGGGTTCAGCGTATTTGCGAGCCTCGATAGTAATCGTCATACGCGCATCTTCACCAAAGGCTTCCATCAATTGGGTTGATTCAGGAACATCACCCCACCGCGCCAATCCACGAACTGAACCGTCATGGGTGATCTGCACTACCAATAGATGAATGGGGCCGTTGCCGCGAACCTGCATAGTCAATTTGCCATCAAACTTGATAGTGCTTGCTAGCAAAGCAGCGGCTGCAAACGCCTCACCCAGTATCTGGCGAACAGGCGCAGGATAGTCTGTGCGGGCAACTGCATCAATCCAGGTTTGATCCAATTGCACCAAATGCCCACGGACATCACACGATTCAACCAGAAATTTCTGTTGCTTATCGCGCTCTCGCATTTCGTTTCACTCCAGACGACGGTAAAACACATCGCCAATCAAAGGGGTCAAGTACATCGGCACCTGATAACAGGCAATAAAAAGTAATAGCGGTTCTATCTGAGCAGCAGGTAGTGCTGTCAAATACAGCGCAATATTTCGATTCCCCAACACCACGCCCTGCGTGATAGTGGCGGACCTTCCTGATTCGAACAGCTTAGCAGTGACAACACCCAGGGTCTGTAAACCGACGTTAATAAACGTTGCCAGTAAAAGCATTTCACCAATAGCCACCATAGTGGTATCCGGCTTATGCACGGCCGACATCAAACCTATTACCATCACAGCAAGAACAATGGCACTTGCCCCATCCAGAGCTTCTGACGAGAACTCAACGTTTTGCTTTTTTGAGAATCGTAAAGCCAGAATCGCAAGGGCAACAGACCCCACAATCAAACTGAGCAGGATCGACGAAGGGCGGATCATGGTGGAGGCAGACTGTCCCGGAAACAAGAGGTACAGAATCGGTATACAACTTAACGGTAAAAGGGCTGTACCGACCATCAACCAGCGCATGGCCATATTTCCGTCCCCTCGCAGCAGCATGACAAGGTTGGGACTACCTGATATCGGAGGCGCAGCAGCCACCAATGTTGCTGCCAAAAGCCACACACTCGGAACCCGTAAAAACAACCCCGCGGTATACACCAACAAAGGTAGGAGCAATTGAGAAATCAGCACAACACCTGAGGAGATACACCACTCACGTAAAGGCAGGCCTTCGCTCACGGCAACCGAATTAGGAAAAAGTCTGATTACTGCCAGAAATAACAACACAGCAATACAGCCAGGTATTGCCACACGCATAGGTGCGGCGGCCCAGGGTAATAAAACACCTGCCACCAGCCCCAACGGTAATACCCATCTGCCATAACGTCCACAGTACGCCAGTAACTGGATGATCATCTCGAGTACCGGCTATGACAAGTTGAAGGCAGTGGTTGAGTCTCAGCCTTTGAGTTTTTCGCGAAGTATCTGATTCAGTTGAGCAGGGTTCGCTTTTCCGCGAGATGTCTTCATAACAGCCCCAACAAAGAACGATAGTAACTTCACCTTGCCAGCTCGGTACTCAGCTAGTTGAGAAGGGTTGGATGCTATGACTTCATCAATCATGGTTTCGATAGCCCCGGTATCAGTGATCTGTTTCAAACCTTTCGATTCAATGATGCCATCAACTTCGCCCTCACCTGACCAGAGTGCATCAAACACTTGCTTCCCTAACTTACCCGACAAGGTGCCGTCATCAACACGGCTGATCAGTTTAGCCAGTTGCGATGCAGTGACAGGAACATCTGCCAGTTCTACATCTTCCTTATTCATTCGCCCAAACAATTCCCCCAGCATCCAGTTTGCAGCAAGACGAGGTGCAAACGTTTGTCCGGACAGAACCGCTTCAAAGTAATCGGCTGTATGTCGGTCACCACAGAGAGACTGTGCATCCATTGGCGGTATTTCTAGCTCGCTTACAAACCGCGCACGGCGCTTCGTTGGAAGCTCAGGCATGGTCGCAGCGACACCTTCTATAAACGAGTCATCAATAACTAAGGGGGGCAAATCCGGGTCAGGGAAATAGCGATAGTCATTTGCTTCTTCCTTACTGCGCATAGATCGCGTCTCATCGCGATCTGCATCGTATAGACGTGTTTCCTGAACCACCTTGCCACCACTTTCGAGAATATCGATTTGTCGCTCTACCTCAAAATCTATAGCGCGTTCGAGGAACCGAAACGAATTCAGGTTCTTAATTTCTGCGCGTGTTCCCAGCACCTCGCTACCGGCTTGGCGTATAGATATGTTGGCATCACAACGGAAAGAGCCCTCTTGCATATTGCCGTCACATATTTCGATATAGCGCACCAGTGAATGCATGTATTTGGCGTAGGCAACCGCTTCAGTGGCAGATCGCATGTCAGGTTCGGATACAATTTCAAGTAGCGGTGTACCTGCACGATTTAAGTCTATACCTGTGCAGCCTTCAAACAAATCATGCACAGACTTGCCCGCATCTTCTTCCAGATGTGCGCGTGTTAAGCCAATGATTTTTTCATCGCCATTAGGCAGCGAGATGGTAATGGATCCTTCTCCCACTATTGGAAAGGCCATTTGTGATATCTGGTAACCCTTAGGCAGGTCCGGATAAAAGTAGTTTTTGCGCGCAAAGACAGATCGTTTAGTGATGCTGGCACCCGTGGCGAGTGCAAAGCGTACCGCCATTCTAACAACGTCACGATTCACAACTGGCAAAACACCCGGCAAGCCGAGATCGACCGCTGATGCCTGAGTGTTGGGCTCAGCACCAAATGCGGTTGATGCTCCTGAAAATATTTTTGAACAAGTGGCGAGCTGTGCGTGTATCTCCAGCCCAATTACAGTTTCCCAAGCCATAGTTATACGCCCCTAAGCTATCGTTGCAGGCGACTGAAGATGCCAGTCAGTCAGACTTTGGTAACGATGCGCTAGATTCAACAGACGCGCCTCCTCATTAGCTGGGGCCACTAGTTGCAAGCCAACCGGCAAACCACCTGAGAATCCGCACGGTGCAGACAAGCCCGGTAGGCCAGACAAATTGGCAGACACGGTGAACAGATCATTCAGGTACATGGAAATAGGGTCACTGGTTTTCTCACCTCTGGCAAATGCTGTGGTCGGTGTGGTTGGTCCAGCAATAATATCAACCTCTTTAAATGCCTCGGTGAAATCATTGCTGACAAGCTGTCGTACTTGCTGAGCCTTGAGGTAGTAGGCATCGTAATAGCCAGCAGATAAGGCATAGGTGCCAATAAGAATGCGGCGCTTCACTTCAGCACCAAAACCTTCGCCACGAGATCGTGTGTAAAGATCTTCCAGGTCTTGTGGATTCTCTGCACGATGACCGAAACGAACACCATCAAATCTGGACAGATTACTGGATGCTTCTGCCGGGGCAATGACGTAATACGCTGGAACACACAAGTTCTGGTTAGGTAGAGACACTCTTTTTAACACGGCGCCGGCTCTTTCCAGTTCTGCTAATGCCTCAGTCACCGCGTTAGCCACACCCGCATCAAGACCCTCAGCAAAATACTGATCAGGCACTCCAATGCGAAGTCCCTTAATGTCGTCATTCAAATTGGCTGAAAAGTCCGGCACCAGCATTTGACTGCTAGTGGAGTCTCGCGGATCGTGACCAGACATCGCTTGTAACAACAGAGCGCAGTCCTCAGCGGTTTGAGCCAGAGGGCCACCTTGATCAAGGCTGGATGCGAAGGCAATCATGCCGTATCGCGACACGCGGCCATACGTTGGCTTGATACCTGTGATGCCACAAAAAGCCGCTGGCTGCCTTATTGAGCCACCGGTGTCGGTTCCGGTTGCTGCGGAAGCAAGTTTGGCTGCGACTATTGCCGCACTACCACCTGAAGATCCACCAGGAACACGATCGTGTTGCCAAGGATTGGCTACAGGGCCAAAGAAACTGTTCTCGTTAGACGAGCCCATGGCAAACTCATCCATATTGGCTTTTCCCAGAGTGACAACACCAGCAGCATTGAGTTTGTCGACAACTGTGGCGTTATAGGGCGCAACGAAGTTTTCCAACATGCGGGAGCCACAGGTGGTACGAACGCCTTTGGTGCAAAATATATCCTTATGAGCAATCGGGATTCCGTTAAGCGGGCCGACCTGGCCAATCGCACGTTGCTCATCTGCATTCTTAGCAGCGGCGCGTGCACTAGTTGAATCAACTAGGATGTACGCATTTAAATCCGAATTTAAACGCTCGATGCGAGTCAGGTAATGCTCTACCAGCTCTGCGCTTTGGAGCTCTCCGCTAGCCAGAAGCGCTGCCTGCTGTACAAGCGTCAGGTCATGCATGTTGAGAAATGCCTTTTATAAATATAAAAATGGAGCAATCGAAACCGATTATTCGATGACCCGAGGAACCAGAAAATAGCCATCTTGTGTTGATGGCGCAGGCGCCTGCAGAGTTTCACGTTGATTCTCTTCAGTCACTTCATCATCTCTGAGTAGCAAAGAAGCGTTGGCAGGATGAGCCATGGGCTCGACACCCTCGGTATCAACTGCCTGTAACTGCTCCACAAGGGTCAGCATATTGGTCAGATCAGCCGCGAGTGGTTCGAGCGTATCTTCAGCTAACCCCAATCTGGCTAGGTGGGCAATGGATTTTATGTTGTCTGGTGTTAAAGCCACAAATGTCGCTCGGTCTTGGTTGTCAGCGCAAGAATCTAGCATAATGTAGCGCACTCGGCCGGCTCGAGCCCCTATCAAAGTCAATTAAGGCCACAATTCATGACAGATTCTTCCATGCCACTGACAGAAGCACATTTAGAACCGCTGGAATTGAAAATGATGGACCTCGAAAATACCGTGCAGGAACTCAACGACGTAGTTTTACGCCAATACAAGGACATTGAACGTTTGCAGCTGCAACAGCAAGAACTGATGAATCGTATGGCGAGTTCATCTGCAGGTGCTGATACCGCACCATCAGCTGTTGACGAAGTGCCCCCGCATTACTAAAGGTTGACGCCATCTAGTGGGTCACGCAGCTCAATCGGAGCCTATACTTACTTTATTGCCCCAGAATGACGGTCTGTGCAGAGATGCCATAGGGCGGGACCACCAAGTTTCGAGTTGCATATTGAGATTTATAAACGCGTCCCGCCGGGTCATAACGAGATTTTCGACACGAGTCCATGAAACCGCCCTGCCATGGCTGTTGCTGAAAAGCCAGGGAATCCGCTGGCAAGTGGGTGAGAGAGCAACCCTGATCGGTTCCCAGCGCTATGGCAACAAACCACTCTGGATCCACAGAACGATACGCATTGAGCGCACCTTCGGGCTGATCGGAGCTCTGAGACTTTGCATCAAGCAGGCGTTCATCAATCGTTCGCAGTGTCGAGTACTCGGAGTCTTGACGCCGGTAGATGACCACCGGTCGGCCTTCCCAATTCAGGAACATGGCCTCGCCCATTTGCATCCGGCTGACATCTACTATTTTGCTTGGAACGGCCGGTATACCTTGCGAGCTATTTCTAAACGTCGAAAAAAGGACGAAGAGAATCGCGAATACGCCCACGTAAACCATCGTCTTGATGGCTACCCGAAGTTTGAGTCTGCGTTGCTCTGCTTCTGCTGTAGGTTGTTTCACGCGTCCGGTTTTCTGCAATATTCCTTGGTTAGTGTACGGTACTCATGACAGGCTGGACGACTCCGAAGATCGTTGCCCTTCTAGATGACGCTAGTCCGACTCTGCAACAGTGGATAGCAGCATCCGGGGTGGCACACGCTGCCAGCGCAGCAAAGGACGACTGGGTGTTGAAAGCCCTCAACGGAACCCTCGCAATTGTTCGTCCGGACGGCGTTTCTCAGTCTGTTGATTTCACTAAAGGCAAGTCGCGACACAGAACCAAAGAAGCAGGGGCTGGTGCGGCACATTTGAAAAAATCATTAGGCCTAACTGCCTTTAAAAAACGACACAACCGCCTTCCCACAGTAATTGATGCAACTGGCGGATGGGGGCAAGATGCCTGGGCAATTGCATCTCTGGGTTGCTCAGTGACAGTTATCGAAAAGCATCCTATTGTTCACGCCGTTCTGGCATGTGGGTTAGCAGCTGCTGCGTTGGATTCAGAGTGTTTAGACATCGCAGAACGAATAACACTAATCAATCGGGACGCCAGTCTGGTAGTGAACCAGATGGATACTGATGTGATTTATCTGGATCCCATGTATCCGCATCGGGGGAGGAAAAAAGCCGACTCCAAAAAGGCTATGCAGATTTTGCAATCTCTACTGGGTCCTAGCGATGAAGGGCTATCTGCGGCCCTGCTTACTTCGGCACTATCCAGCAACGCAACTAGAGTCGTTGTTAAACGTCCAAAGGGGGCAAACGCGCTTGAATCAACTGAGCCCTACGACGGACAGCGGTTCGTTATTGAATCTCCTAATACGCGTTACGACGTGTATCAACAGTCAACGTCTCAACCTTCTTAAACGAATTGGATTTACTCACTTATTGAAATACGTCTGCATTCTCAGAACGCAGGTTCAATTAAGTCCCACAAATTACCATACAGGTCGGCAAACACGGCAACGGTGCCATAGGCTTCGCTACGAGGCTCACCGTTGACGAATTGCACACCATTTTCGCTAAACACTTGGTGATCACGCCAAAAATCATCCGTATGCAAGAACATGAACACACGTCCGCCGGTCTGGTTGCCCACTCTGGACTGCTCATCTTCAGTACTGGCCCTGGCCAGCAATAATCGGGACTGCGATTGACCAGGAGCAATGACCACCCAACGTTTTGCCTGACCGTCTGCAGCTAATTCGCCCAGTTGTACGTCTTCAATTAATTCAAAGCCAAGCTTCTTGGTGTAAAACTCAATAGCTTCGTCGTAATCCTTAACAACGAGAGTAGTAAGCGCTATATGTTGGTTCATTTAATCGCGGAAATTTTGAAACTGCATGGGCAGTTCCATATCAGCCGCTTTTAGCATACTCATAACCTGTTGCAAATCATCCCGCTTTTTCCCGGTGACTCGAAGCTGTTCACCTTGAATCTGCGCCTGCACCTTAATCTTTGATTCCTTGATTTTGGCGATCAGTTTTTTTGCTGTTTCCTTATCAATACCTTGGCGCACAGTGATAGTTTGCTTCACTCCCTTGCCACTGTTTTCTACTTTTCCAGCCTCCAAACAGGCGATGTCAATATCCCGGGATGTCAATTTTTGATACAGGACCGGGTGAATTTGCTGGATCTGAAAATCGCTATCAGCGTGTAGTTGAACATTTTCGTCTGACAGCGCTACTTTCGCCGACGTACCTTTGAAATCGAAGCGATTTCCGATCTCTCGTTGCGTATGATCAATAGCGTTACTTAGTTCGTGCTGATCTACTTCTGAAACGACATCGAATGAGGGCATGAGTATCCTCCTTAAGGATGACAGTGTGAAAACCCGTAGATCTTACCAGAGCCATTAGGAGAACCTGTGAACAAGTGGATTTTGATATGCGGCGCCCTACTCGGTGCTTCTGCCGTGATGACTGGCGCCTTTGGCGCACATGCACTTCAATCCGTGCTCGATGAACGAGCTCGTGGTTGGTACGACACGGCAGTGACCTACCATGCTAGCCATGCCCTTGTCTTGCTTGTAACCGGCCTAGTTGGTTTGCATATCAGGTCTGGTGCTGGCAAATCTGCCGTGCTCTGTGCGGGTATCTGCCTGTTGTCAGGTGTGATGATCTTTTCTGGCAGCCTCTACGTAATGGCCTTCACCGGAATAACCAAGCTCGGTATGATTACACCCATCGGAGGTGCATTCCTTATTCTAGGCTGGTTAAGTTTGGCACTGGCTACGAGTCGAATGAGAACTGGAGTATCCTGAACCGATGACACACCATGACAACCCCACAGACTCGAACGATGCGGCAGCCTCACTTATTGAGGAACGTAGAGATTACATGGCAAATACACTGCGCCGTAACGACCTGTCATCGAGTCCAGTGACACAATTCACTCGGTGGTTGCAAGATGCACGAGATGAGAAGATTCTCGATGCCACGGCCATGATGCTAAGCACGTCAGATTCCACCGGCCAACCCCACTCTCGCGTGGTGTTGTTGAAGCACTTCGATGTGAAAGGGTTCGTCTGGTACACCTACCAGCAAAGCGACAAAGCACGTGAGATTCAAGAAAACCCAAAAGCGGCTATTTTGTTTTACTGGTGCGCTCTAGAGCGACAAGTTCGTATCGAAGGCACTGTCGAAAAGCTAGACCCTGCCGAAGCTGACGAATATTTCTATTCGCGACCTGAGGGCAGCCGGTTCAGTGCGGCAGCCTCAGTACAATCCTCACCTGTAGAAAATCGAGAAATATTAGAAGATCGCGTTCGCGAATTACACGCGCAACACCCCGATGGAAACGTTCCTCGCCCTGCTGTTTGGGGTGGCTACCGTCTGCGTCCGCATAGATTGGAATTCTGGCAAGGCCGAGCGGATAGATTGCACGATCGGTTTATTTTCGAGCACTCATCAGCGGATACTGATTGGTCAATTCAACGCATATCGCCGTAATAACCCACTAAAAACCGTACTATGAAATTCATCATTATTATACTGCTGCTAGGTGCCGCCTTCTTATCCATCAGATACTTAATGCCGACGCTTGGTACAGCAGCTATTGCCGGCATCACAGCAATAAACGGCGAGTCTTTTTTAGCCGACTGCCCAGACACACCTAATTGCCAGTGCTCAGAGGCAAGTCGACAGAGTCAAAAGGTGGAGCGATTTACTGTTGATAAAGATCCTGGACAAAGCATCGAGTCGCTTGCTCGAATTGTTGAAAATGTTCCGGGCATGGCGGTTGTGAGGTTTGATGAGAACTATTTGTACGCCACAGCTACATCTCCAATCATGCAATATGTCGATGATATCGAATTCCTGCTAAGCAATGACAAGCAAAGTATTCAGGTAAGGAGCGCTAGTCGCATCGGCAAAAATGATTTAGGTGCCAATGCAGAACGCATAGATGCCCTGCGTGAGGCCACTTCTGGCAAACTTTAAGCGACAAGGCCGTCTAACTATTAAGCAACACGGCGGTCGGCTATCAGCATAACCGCCGTGTAATAAACGAGCTTTTGTTAGGCGCAGTTAGTAGAGAACATTTATTACACATATTCTCGAAGCTTAATTGCTTATGACACCAGCGGCCTGGCGATCAGCGTGGTAAGAGGAACGCACCATTGGACCACTTGCTACGTGCGAAAAACCCATCTCGTCGCCTATTCGAGCCAGCTCGTCAAATTCATCTGGATGTACGAAACGATCGACCGGCAAGTGAGATTTACTAGGCTGAAGATACTGCCCCACCGTGAGCATATCCACGCTGTGCTTGCGTAGGTCCTGCATGACTGCCTGCACTTCTTCCATGGTCTCACCCAGCCCCAACATCAAACCAGATTTTGTCGGCACAGACGGGAAACGTTTCTTGTGATTTTCTAGTAAGTCTAAAGACCATTCATAGTCTGATCCTGGGCGACATTTTTTATACAAACGCGGCACTGTCTCAAGATTATGATTAAAAACATCCGGTGGGTTATCAGCCATCGCATCCAACGCCTTCTGCATACGGCCTCGATAATCCGGAACCAGCACTTCTATTTGAATGCCGGGACATTTCTCACGGATAGCCCTGATGCATGCATCGAAATGACTCGCCCCACCGTCGCGTAAATCGTCTCTATCGACGGATGTGATCACAATGTAACTTAACCCCAACTTAGACACAGCAGTGGCCAGATTTTCAGGCTCTTTTTCATCTAGTGCATCTGGGCGACCATGTGCGACATCACAGAAAGGGCATCGTCTTGTGCAGATGTCACCCATGATCATGAAGGTCGCTGTGCCGTGACTGAAACACTCGCTCAAATTAGGGCAACTGGCCTCTTCACAGACTGATGAGAGATTTAGCTCTCGCATCATTTGCTTGATTTCCTGGACCCTGGGATCGTTGGAGATTCGTGTGCGAATCCAAGCAGGTTTTCTAGGCATCGTTTCGGTAGGCACAATTTTTACCGGTATACGGGAAAGCTTGTCTGCACCACGCTGATGGCGTTTAGGGTCGAAACGCGAAGGGGCTGTGTAATCCATTGCTCGAGTCTACCAGTAAAGAGGGCGATCAATTCACGCGGCTGGGCGAGACCAATTGCCTATGAAGCTGAAGAACAAGTTGATCCACGATTTGTGCCTTCGAAGTCGTCACACCCAATTCTTTTGTGGAAGTAACGGCCAGATTGGCATATCCGCAAGGATCAATCCTGCTAAAAGGAGTTAGATCAGCGTCAACGTTAAGCGCCAAGCCATGATATGTGTTGCCGCGACGAACTCGCAGACCCAAAGCCGCAATCTTTGCATCATCAACGTAAACACCCGGCGCATCGCGGCGAGAAACCGCATTGACCCCTTCAGCTTTCAGCAGCTCGATAACGCTGTTTTCGAGCCGAATGACCATGTCTCTAATGCCGAAACCAGCACGGCGTAAATTCACTAAGGTATAAACGATAATTTGACCCGGGCCGTGATAAGTCACCTGACCTCCTCTATCACTCTTGATGACTGGAATGTCAGCACTATTGTGGATATGGGACTCTCGGCCTGCCTGACCTAGCGTGTACACCGACGGATGTTCACACACCCATAATTCGTCTTCATCATCGTCACCACGTTCATCAGTAAACGCACGCATGGCAGTCCAAGTTTCGCGATAATCTGCCAAACCAAGATAAGACGTTTTCAAAGCGTGAAGAGCACTCGAGGCTCAGCCTTTAATTCGGTATAGACCATTTCCAACTGCTCTATATTCTTGGCTGTGAACCGAATACTGACCGATACATACTTACCCTCTTTACTGGGTAAGGTTGTGAATATAACCGGGTCCGGCTCAATATGCGGCAACACCAGCGAAGAGATCAGAGTTTCGAAATCATCTGTACTCAACCCCATCGCTTTGACAGCGATGTCTGCCGGAAACTGAATCAGCGTGTCGGTCACTGGAAATATCGTTGTATGGAGTGTTTCATACGCAAGAAGATGCCGGCCTCTTCGACCTTTTGCAAGGCCAATAAAGGCACTTCAGCCACTACCTGGTTATCAGCCATAAGCACACTACGGCCCAGCTTTTGTCCAATACGCATCGGGGCGCGTATGTAGTCAGCCACTTCGATAGTGCTTTGTAAGCTCTCGAAAGCGTCTCTGGGTAGAGTGAGATAAAGATCTTCTGCCACGCCAAGGCCCAAACTCTCAGACTGGCCCATCCAGATACGCGCTTCGCTGATCTGTTCGCCAGCAGCATAAACTCTACGTGTCTTGAAAAATCGATAGCCATAATTGAGTAATCTCTGGCTTTCGGCAATTCGAGCTTTATCGCTGGCTGTGCCCAATACGATGCTGATCAGACGCATGCCATCTCTTACCGAAGATGCCACCAGGCAATAGCCCGCAGCTTCTGTATGACCTGTTTTCATGCCGTCTACTGAATCATCACGCCACAGCAGAGTGTTTCGATTTCTCTGAGTAATATTGTTGTAGGTAAATTCCCTTTCCGAATACAGTTTGTACGTTTCCGGATGCTCTCTGATAATGGCGCTGGCAATTTTGCCAAGATCGTTGGCTGTCGTGTAGTGATCAGGGTGAGGCAATCCGGAAGAATTCGCAAAGCGTGTTCCAGTCATCCCAAGATTTTGCGCCATACGATTCATTATATCGACAAATCCACGCTCACTCGCAGCAACATGTTCTGCCAAGGCTACGCTTGCATCATTGCCAGACTGGATAATCAAGCCTCGCAATAGATCTCGAACGGGAACAACTGTGCCAGCCTCTATGAACATGCGCGAGCCCGGCATGGCTTGAGCTTCAGCAGAAATGATCACCGGTTCTTCCAAAGAAATACTGCCCCGCTTTAGTTCAGATGCCACGATATAGGCCGTCATCATTTTGGTCAGACTGGCAGGCTCAATGCGCTTGTCTGGATCTTTAGCAGCTAGAACTTCACCACTCGTGTGGTCGACCAGTAAGTAGCTGTTAGCTGAAAGCAAAGGTGGCGACGGCAACGGCGCTGCATAAACAAGGTTTAATGCAGCGCCGAGCAGGCACAGCGCTAAAGCGGTTAGTAAACGCGGACTCACAAAACGGACAACAGTAGTAAACTTCGATACGATCATACAAAGACCTTGCTGCGTAAAAGACTCAAGACTTAGGTGTGAACAACCTTGGCAAGGCTCCTCTCACAAACCGTCTCCAGTGTAAATGATTTGACGTTAAGGATTCACGGTGACATAAGTAAAGCTGTCGATACCCACTGAGGAAAGGGAATCCACTGCATCCTGCAGCATGTATTCGCCGACCATTGGGCCGATTTGCACAAGGTGCAATTGCCGTTTTCGATCATGATTGATTTCGGCTGGTAAATCCAGAGATTCACGAACCCTATCCAGCATTCGTTCTGCGTTAGGCGCCTGCGAAAACGCACCCACTTGAATAAATACATCGCTGGACACCGACTCCTGAACAGCCACAACTTGTGGCTCTGCTGCAATCAGGGCGGCCTGTTGGTCAGAATTATATAGAGAGGGCTCATCTAGAATCGGCTGGGTAATGTAGTGGGTACTCAGAGCCTCGATATAGACATCCGCTTTGCCACTTTCAACCATGCCAAGCTCACTAGCTGCAGCAAAAGACAAATCAATGATTCTATCGCCGACAAAAGGCCCACGATCATTGACTTTAACGATGATTGATTTTCCGCTATCGGCCCGCGTTACCTTTACGAACGTTGGCAGCGGCAGGCTCTTATGCGCAGCTGTCATCATGTGCATGTCGTATATTTCACCACTGGATGTTTCCCGGCCGTGGAATTTTTTTCCATACCAAGAAGCAACGCCCCACTCCTTGAAATCTTCTGCCGAATCCATGACCTGGTATGTTTCCCCAAACACACGATAGACTGGGGGGTTGCCTCGCCGTGATTTAGGCAAATTTTGCACAACGGTGGTTCTATATTGCAAAAGCCTGGGATCACCTGGTCCGTCACCAGCAACGGCTGCCACCCAAGGTGGCTCAGTAGCGCCATTGATAGCTGCACAACTGCCCAGCACCGACACCGCAACCAGAATCGCCATACAGCGAAGTATTCCAGACACTGTTGATAAAAAAATCATAATAGCTTTCCTAAAATGAGACGGCGTTACTGATCCGCACGATCTAAAGCCCTGGCCAGCTGATACACAGCCAAGGCGTACATACGACTATGGTTGTAGCGTGTTATGACGTAAAAGTTTTGGTAACCAACCCAAAATTCTTCGGCTTTTTGACCATTCATTGTCATCACACTAACTAATTGATTTCCACTCGTTGCTTTGTTAATTCTTGATGACTTAAAGCCAGTTTGAGTCACAAGCTGTGCGGTGTGTACAGGCTTCAACGATTTTGTAACTAAAGCTCTGACAGACGCTTTGTCATCCAGTCCAGAGATCCATCTTTCAGCAACAGGTGCATTCTTGACCCAACCGTGCACAGCAAGATAATTGGCCACTGAGCCCACCACGTCTGCGGTGCTACCAAATAAGTCCCGTTTGCCATCGCCATCAAAATCCACTGCATATTCCCGGTAACTGGACGAGATGAACTGAGGTACCCCCATGGCACCAGCATAACTTCCAAGTACCTTGTCCGCTGGCCACCCTTCGGACGTGGCAAGGACAAGAAACTCAGTGAGTTCACGTTTGAAGAATTTTGCGCGAGGTGGATAATCAAACGCTAGTGTGGCCAAGGATTCAAGCACGCCGTGCTTTCCGGTGATGCGTCCATAAAATGTCTCAACACCAATGATGGCGGCAATAATTTGGGGGGACACACCATAGGCTTCGGAGGCGCGTTGCAGCAACGCACGATTCTCGACAATAAAACTTCTCCCTTCCTGTATCCGTCTATCTGTCAGAAATATCGGACGGTACTCTCGCCAAGTCAGTGTTCTTTCTGCCGGTTTCGAAATCGCGTCCAGGATGTCCCGTTGGGGCAGCAGTTTGACGAACAAACCCGCCAGGTAATTTTGATCAATTCCTGTCTGCGCGCTCAGCTCTTTGAGATACTCGCGCACGTCTGAGCGCAGCAGATAATTCTCAGCGCTGACTAAAGGCGAAAGTAAGGACAGTAGAAGCGCTACAAGCGCCATGCGAAAACGAAAACTCTTCATGAACAAAGTCTAGTTCAGGAGTTTCCACAAATCAGTAGCGACTTTACTGAATATGAAATTGAATTTGCCTCAGAACGGATTACTTTACGTCGAACCAGTCTATCGGCTCTTGCTTGTGCTCTATAAGCCACTCATTAGTCTTCGAAAAGTGCCCACACCCTAAAAACCCTCGATGCGCTGACAGAGGCGACGGATGAGGACATTTCAACACCAAATGGCGCTTCGAGTCGATTACCTGCCCTTTCTTTTGGGCATAGCTACCCCACAACAGGAAAACCAGACCATCTCGCTCGTCACTAAGCTGTCGAATCACGCTATCCGTGAACGTCTCCCAACCCCGGCCTTGATGAGAGGCGGCTTCTCCCTGCTCCACCGTCAAGACGCTGTTGAGCAAGAAAACCCCTTGTTCAGCCCAAGGAGTCAGGCAGCCATGGCGCAGGGAGGTAAGTTTTGGCTCTCCATCGCCAACGTCAGCGTCAATTTCCTTGAATATGTTGAGTAAAGATGGCGGTATGGCAAGTCCTTCTGGTACTGAAAAGCTCAACCCGTGTGCCTGCCCTGCCCCATGGTAGGGGTCCTGGCCAAGAATAACCACTTTGACGTCATCAAACGGTGTTAAGGCAAATGCACTAAACCATTCGGACGAGTGTGGGAAGACTACGGCAGATTGCGTCTTTCGATGAGCCAGATATTCTCTTAGCTCCGTCATGTAATCTGAGGCAAATTCTTGATCCAGACGTTTTTTCCAGCTCGGATCGAGTGCTAGTGCTGATCGCTTTTTCGCCAAAGGTCTCTACCGGTTTATGCCCCGACTCCAAGGGCTTCTAGCTCAGTTTACCCCCTAAACACGCCGACAGGATTGAGACGAAGTCCAAAGGAGACTATCATTTCAATCTTATCTCACTAGTTGGACTGCTGACATTAATCGCCTGCACATCTTTTCCGCTGTTTTGCTGGGCGCCGTCTTCACCTCCACTGGAGCTCTGGGAGCGCAGTGCCCAGCGCCTCGTTTCGTTTACGAACCCGGTAAATTCGAGAACATACCTGAGCAAGAGGTCATTGCTGAAGCAGACAGCGTGTTGTCTGAAAATGGCGAAGTGACTTTAACCGGAAATACGACCATCCAGTATCAGGGCCGTGAGCTGGCGGCGGAAAACGCCCTTTATAACGCAGCAACGGGTGAAATTTCTGTCAATGGTGATTTAAGTTTCATCGGTCAAGGCATCCAACTTGAAAGTAACGAAGCATTTATCGATATCGATGACGACCTGTTTCGTACCGGAAAAAGCGTCTATGAGCTGGATCTGAACGGCAAACGGGCAACTGGGTCGGCAGACGCTATGGCGCGTCTTGAAAACGGTCATTTTGAGATGAAAGGCGCTACCTATTCGACGTGCCCCGCAGGTGACAAAAGCTGGTTTGTCCGGGCTGACAGTATCAATCTGGACCCTGATAAAGGTATTGGGATAGCAAAAAATTTGCGCCTGATATTCAAAGGTGTTCCGCTATTCGCCCTTCCTGCCTTCAGTTTTCCGATAAGTGACAAACGTAAAACCGGATTTCTTGCACCTGTTCTAGCCCGAGGCGAGCGAACTGGACTCGAGCTACATATTCCATGGTATTGGAATATTCGACCGGATGTAGACGCAACGCTTACCCCTCGAATTATGAGTAAACGTGGTACTCAGTTGCAATCTGAATGGCGCTACAAGAACCGACAGGGCTTATGGACTTTTGATCATGAGTTTCTGAAAGACAAGGCTCGCAATCACGAGTCGAGGTACTTCACGCAGTTGCGCCACAACGGAGCTTTTAACGCGGACTTTACGTCAACGATTGTGGCCCGTCGCGTATCAGACAAAGACTACCTTGAAGATCTCGGTGACAGCCTGCAAATCGCGAGCATTACACACCTTGAACAGCGTGCAGATTTGAACTTTAACCGCAAACGTGTAAGCGCCCTGGCAAGACTGCAAAGCTTCCAGACTGTCGACGAAAACATCGCCCCGCAAGATCGCCCCCATCGTCGTCTGCCACAGATAAAAATTTGGGCAGAATCTGATCGACTGGCCTTCGGAGTTAGAGGCGACATTACCAGCGAATTTGTATATTTTGACAAAAAAAATGCAGTAACAGGTGCCAGAATGGACGTGCAGCCCCGTCTTTCCTGGCCAATAGTACGAGACGCTTGGTTCTTCAAGCCTAGCGTCTCGCACCGTTTCTCTTACTACAACTTAAACAACACATCCGAAGATGTTGACGACATTCGAAGTCGAAATCTAAATACCATTACCGCAGATAGCGGACTATTTTTCGATCGAATACTCGATGCAGATGGTTCAGTACAAACGCTGGAGCCTAGACTCTTCTACCTGCGTGTACCTTTTAGTGATCAATCGGATATCCCGATTTTTGATTCCAGCGCATTTGATTTCAACATCAGCCAACTGTTCCGCGATAACAGATTCAGTGGGGCTGACCGTGTTGCTGATGCAAACCAGCTTTCGGTAGCGCTAACAACGAGAATCATTAACGGTCTTGATGGGCAGGAACGTTTCAGAGCCAGTATCGGACAAATAAAACACTTTGAAGATCGCCGTGTCTCGTTGCTGGATGACACCCCGGTTGATACCCGCAGCACCTCAGATGTGGTTGGGGAGTTGGCAACTACCTTGTCTGACAGTTGGATCGGCAAAGGCAACATCCAATGGAATTCTGACGAAGATAGGACGGTGCGAAGCGCATTGTCTCTGGGTTACCGGCCTGGCCCTAATAAAATTGTTAACGTTACTCATCGAGTCGTCAACGATCAGACCCGAGAAGAAAAAACCGAACAAATCGATTTGTCAGCGATCTGGACTATTGGCAATAGCTGGCGTGTCGCAGGACGATGGAATTACTCACTGGATGCGGATCGCAGTATAGAATCTTTGCTGGGCCTGGAATATGACAGCTGCTGCTGGGCGCTTAGACTCGCCGCACGACGGTATATAGCTGATGACGGCGATGAACACGACACCAGCCTATATTTCCAATTAGTACTTAAAGGATTAGCACCTTTAGGACAAAACTACGGCGCATTGCTGGAAAATGCGATTCTAGGATACCGAGACGATGTTCAATGACGAAAAAAATGCACATTCACAAAGCTATTAAACTTGCGGCGCTAACGCTGACTCTAATCAGTTCAGGTGTCACAACAGGATTAGCGTTGGCCGAGGATATCGTACTGGATAGTATCCGGGCTGTGGTAAACGAAGGTGTTGTCCTGGACAGTGATATAACCTCTGCGATTCTCTTTTATAAACAACAGGCTGCCAGCAACCGACAATCCTTGCCAGCCGATGACGTACTGGCAACACGAGTTCTGGAAGAACTGATTGATCGGGAAGTCCAGCGACAACGCGCCACTGAAATTGGCGTTGCTATCGATGCGAATGGCGTCAATCGTGCCATTGATCAAATTTCTCGCAACAACAACATGAATGCCATACAATTTCGACAAACTCTGCAGCAACAAGGGTACGACTACGACCTGTTTCGTGAAAACATAGAGCAGGAATTGTTGGAACAGCGCCTGATCGAACGCGAAGTTCAACCCAGAATCCGGGTTTCAGCCCAAGAGATCGATGATTTCATCCAAAGTGTTAAGGGTGACGCCGAAGATCAACTTCGCTATCGTATCCAGCATATTCTCATTGCCATTGCGCCTTCAGCGGGTACTGAGGAAGTACAAGCTGCAACCAACCGTGCAAACGCTTCACTAGCAAAACTGAAAGCCGGGGCAGATTTTGCGAGAGAAGCTGCGGCCTCCTCGGATGGAGCTCGTGCATTAGAAGGAGGTGATCTGGGATGGCGAACACTGCAGGAACTCCCCAGCTTCCTTTCCAATGCATTACGGGATATGAAGCCTTCTGAAATCGGCGGCCCGCTTCGTTCAGCCAACGGTCTGCACATCATCAAGATGGTAGAACGCCAGACTAACGATCAGACGCAGCTTGAAGAATCACTGGTACGGCACATATTTCTTGCAGGCGATGGTGCGGACATTAAACAAAAGCTGATCGTCGCCAGGCAAAAAATAACCGCTGGTGAATCCTTTGATCAATTAGCTGCACAGATTAGTGAAGATCCGAATAGTGCAAACAGCGGTGGGGAATTGCCTTGGTTCAGTTCGGGACAAATGCCAAAAGAGATAGACGACATGGCAAGAGCGCTTAAAGTAAATCAGCTCAGCCAACCCTTTCGCACGCAATTTGGTTGGCACTTGATGCAATTGCTAGATAAAAGAACTCGCTCAATCAGTGAAGATGCACTCCGGCAACAAGCCAATAACTCATTGCGACAAAATAAGATTGAACAAGAAACACAGCGTTGGTCACGACAGTTACGCGATGAGTCCTTTGTGGAAATACGCTCTTGAGTCAACGAATCGCTCTGACGCCCGGAGAGCCAGCAGGTATTGGGCCGGACTTAACTGTGTTATTGGCACAGCAGCAACGCTCTGAACAAATTATAGTAATTGCCGATAAGACGCTGCTAATTTCACGTGCGCAGCAATTGCAACTTCCTTTAGCGATACATGACTATGCAGATAGCAATTCAAAAGTTATGACACAGGCAGGTACCTTAAGTGTTTTACACGTACCATTAAACGCCCCCTGCACGGCTGGAACGTTGAACCCTGAAAATGCCCGCTATGTGCTATCCACTCTTGACCAAGCCATAGACGGGTGTACTAAGAAGCAATTTGGAGCTATGGTGACAGCCCCCTTACACAAGGGTGTCATTAATGATGCAGGCATTGCTTTTACAGGTCATACAGAATACTTGGCAGAACGTACCGATAGTGAACCGGTGATGATGCTGGCTGCCGATACTGCAAACGGTCCACTGCGAGTTGCGTTAGCAACAACCCATCTGCCTTTATCAGGTGTGCCGAAAGCACTTACTCATGACGTGCTAAAGCGCGCCTTGCAAGTACTTCACACCGATTTAATCAATCGATTCGGGATTCAACAACCTAGAATTCTTGTAGCAGGGTTAAACCCACATGCAGGTGAAAGTGGCCATATGGGGCGCGAAGAAATTGATGTTATTGAACCTGTCCTGCGTGAGTTAAGATCTGAGGGTATGCATCTTACTGGCCCCCTCCCTGCGGACACCTTGTTTACGCCGCAGCACTTGAACAACGCAGACGCAGTGATGGCCATGTTTCACGATCAGGGCCTGCCCGTATTAAAGTATGCAGGCTTTGGAGAAGCAATCAACATCACGCTGGGACTGCCCATCATACGAACATCCGTTGATCATGGAACCGCTTTGGACAAAGCCGGGACAGGCAACATCGATAGTGGCAGTCTTAGCGCGGCACTTTCACTCGCAAACAAACTCGCCTCCTCACAACAGAGCACTCTTTCATCGTGAACCACAGGGCTCGAAAACGCTTTGGTCAGAATTTTCTTCAAGATCATACGGTCATTGAGAGAATTGTCTCATCGATGAGATTGAAATCTGATGACAACGTAGTGGAAGTTGGGCCTGGGCTGGGAGCATTAACACTGCCACTTCTTGCACAACTCGACCGACTGCATGTGATCGAAATTGACCGTGATCTGATCCAACGCCTGGAAGCCCAGCAACTAGAAAATCTGACGATACAAAGTGCTGATGTTCTGAATGTAGACCTTGAACCAATAGCCGCAGACAGACCACTTCGTGTTGTCGGCAACCTGCCCTACAATATAGGAACTCCGTTACTCATTCGTTTGCTGGACGTCCATCATTTACTCAAAGATGTCCACGTCATGCTGCAAAAAGAAGTTGTTGATCGTTTGGATGCGAAACCCAACACTCGTGCTTTTGGCCGAATTAGCGTTCTCATGCAAAGTGTCTTTAACATCGAGCCGTTGTTCAAAGTGCCACCTCACTGTTTCGAACCAGCTCCAAAAGTCGAGTCGGCTGTTGTCAGGCTGACTCCTCTTGAAAACGCTCTGGGTAAAAACGAAATCAAGGCGTTGGAAAACTGCACTCGAATTGCCTTTGCCAGCAAACGTAAAACGCTGCGCAATAACCTTAAAGGCCACCTCGATGATGAATCCCTGGAGAGCATGGGTATAAATCCTCAGGCTAGAGCAGAAACTCTGGACATTAAAGCCTTTCATCGTCTCTCAAAACGCTTGAGCGAAACCTAAGCAGTGCTACTATGTCCAAACATTTTACTCACACCCCCATAAAAATGGAAGTCGATAATATCGAAGGCATCCAAGTAGACGTTGACACGCTCTACGTAGAGTCCGAATCAGATCCTGACAACAACCGGTTTGTCTTTGCGTATACAATTACTATACGCAATATTGGGGATACAGCAGCCAAATTATTGACACGGCATTGGGTTATTCGCGATGCCAACGGCAAGGTACAGGAGGTTCAGGGCGATGGCGTCGTTGGCGAACAACCTCACTTAAAGCCTGGCGAGGGCTTTCAATACACGAGTGGTGCCATGCTGGAAACGTCCATGGGCACTATGGGCGGCAGTTATATGCTGATAACTGATGACGGCGAAGAATTCAAAGCACCGGTTGCCGACTTTCTACTCTCAGCACCTCGTACGCTGCATTAAAACGCAACTCAGGCTCTTTACATCAAAACCTGATGACAACCTACGCAATAGGTGATCTGCACGGTTGCCTCACGCCGCTCAAACGACTTCTTGATCACCTAGGGTTCGAGCCAGCCCAAGATACTCTCTGGTTTGTTGGGGACCTTATCAATAGAGGCCCAGAATCGCTGGAAACGCTTCGCTACGTCAAGGCACTAGGCAAAAACGCTATTACTGTATTGGGCAACCATGATCTTCACTTGCTTGCTGTGGTTCACGGCATACGACAGGCGTCTCCTAAAGATACGCTAGACGAGATAGTTAATGCCCCCGATCGTGATGAGCTTTGTCACTGGTTAGCTAGGCGCCCTCTTCTGCACACCAATAACAAATTAGGCCATACACTTGTGCATGCTGGCATTCACCCGCAATGGTCACTCAAACGTGCCCATAATATGTCTCGTGAAATTCACCATAATCTCAAGAGTGACCTTCAAGGTTTCCTAACAACCATGTACGGGAATACACCTTCATGCTGGGACGAGAACCTGACTTCGACACAACGCCAACGCTTCGCTGTCAACACCTTCACACGGATGCGTTATTGCTACGCAGACGGTACGCTGAATTTTGATTTTAATGGAGCGCCCAGTGCTGCGCCTGAAAAATTGTATCCTTGGTACGCAGTACCCAATCGCAAGTCTCTGGATACGCAGATTGTTTTTGGACACTGGTCAAGTCATCCCGCTATGTGCAAGCCCGGAGTGATCCCTACCGACCGTGGGTGTGTGTGGGGAGGCAACTTAGTCGCATATGCAATAGAGTCGCGCACAAGCCACTGGGTTAACTGCAAATAGCCACATTGTGGTGCGCACATCCTGGAGTATTATTTTTCCAGAACAAAATAAGTGACAGGCAACCCCCCGGTATCCTCTAACGACTGAGCGTCTTCGCTCAACACTTGCCAGTCTGACCACTCAAAGCTGTCCAGCCAAGTATCCCCAGCATAGGCCTTGTCTACCACCGTTAAATACAAACGTTGCGTAATCGACATGGCTGCTTGACATAGAGAGGCGCCACCGATAACAACGATCTCTTGTGCAGGCTGACTCTTCAGTGCCTGGCGACCTGCCTCAAAGGCGTCATCAAGACTCCCAACAACAGTGACTCCATCGGCCGTCCATTCAGAATTGCGAGTGACCACAATGTTGGCTCTGCCCGGCAAAGGTTTGCCAATGCTGTCATAGGTTTTACGCCCCATGATGATGGGCTTACCCATGGTGACACGCTTGAAATAGGCAAGCTCACCCGGAATATGCCACGGCAGTCCACCATCACTGCCTATCAGTTTGTTCTTATCCATGGCCATCATCATGGCAATGACAGGTTCACTCATACGGGCACATCCGGAATTCTGCACTGTACACAATTACATCGCACTAGGGTGACCTTGATAGTTGGCATAGCATCATAAAGGCGTAGTAACGACTAGCTTATAACGTATTGGCACAACCATCTACAGTTGTTGAACCCACATCTGCGCCATACGGACTTGTAGCGTTAGCAGGCAAGGTGTCAGCATCGTTACTTTCTGAACCTGGCAATAACAAAGTTGTGCGAAATGAATCCTCTGCCTCGGCTCCCAACGCTTCCGCACGCGCTGTGATCTCGACATAGGCCCACGAGGAATTACTGGCCGGGTAAATCATCTCGAAAAAACCGGAACCATTACTGTCCGTTGATAGAGAACCACCTGATATGGTCGC
>JBLIIE010000059.1:0-29607 GCA_047634635.1 Granulosicoccus sp.
GCTGGTGTTTCTGGAGTTAGAAAAATGGCGGGGCCCGTCGTCAGGCTCTGATTAGCCTCTGCCACAGTCTCGGCTTCAGAGTCGTCTGATGCAGGCGTATCAAGTTGATTGCCACCAGCATTGTTTGTCGGCTCATTCTGGTCATCTGCTGTAAAGGGGTCTGTTCCATTTTCGCGTTCATCCAGATTCGACGTACGATCTCCGTCTGTATCAATTGTTGTCGAGTATTCACTGGTCGCTCCGACAACGACTGTTCCGTCTGCTGTAACTTCTAACGTTTGTTGCAGTCTTGCCAAGGGGAGTAACCGTCCGTCGAAGAATTCTGCCCACGTGACTGTCGCAGTGTATTGGGCAGCCGGGGCAACATTTATTGTTCCATTCCAGGCATCTCCTACACCTGGCTGCATCGTGACGCTGGCCCCATTGGACAATAGAATCGTTGGGCTGATGTTGCTCTGATCAATGGAATTTGAGTCGAGCAGAACTTGCGGCAACCCTATGGTTACGACTGGGCGAGCGTCTAGAGTAGTCACGGTTTCGTCGCTTGAGCAAGCCGAAAGCAGCAGGCTGATGGCAATTACCGAGCTAGTGACCGATAGTGGTGTTTTTAGCGTTTTCATGGAACGTTCTCTCACTGCAGGTTGAACCTTAACGGTACAACTTGCGAATTGCTGCTATCACTACTTGCCAGTGAGGCCAGTATTCCTACAACAACGACGCCTAAAGTAATTTGCACCCAACGCTGCCTTAGAATGGGTGGGGTATTAGCTTTTTCCAATGGTGTTGGGATAGGTTGAACGGTTGCTTGCACGGCAGGACTAGCTGATATTTTGGAAGAGGGTTGAAGCCGCCTTTGGTAGGGGTCGAAAGCGAAGCCGCTAATGGTCCGGTTGCCAGCATCATCGCGAGCCTGAACGTAATATTCGATAGTGCGAAAATCAGTATTGTCAGTTGGAATGGAGACACTGAAGTAGCCGGTATCGCCCAGTGCCAGCATTGGAGCTGGTATGAACGGAAGCTGACCCTCTCTGCGGTAATATAAGATAGCGTCAAGCAGTAATACATCTTCAGCAATCAATACTGTGAAGACCTGTGTCTGGTCTGCTTCAGCTTCTGCTAATTCTTCCAGCTCAATAACGGGACCGGTGGTATCAACATTTTGTCCAAAAGCAGGCTGCATCGAAAAAATGGATAAGCTGAGCGCGAGCAAGCACCACGCGGATAGGTGTTGCAATACAGATTTAGATGAACGTGTAGCTTTGACACCGGTCATCGACGAACTCCCAAGTAGAATGATGGTTAGTATACGTAATCAAGTGCAATAAGCCGTGATGGGTGCTTTGGTTCCTGACGATTCAATGGCCAAGGTTTCCAATAAATCATGATACGCATCACATTTTTTCTGATTTTAGGTGTTGTTCTGCTGTTTTTAACGCAACTGCCTAATATCCGCCCGATCCTTCTCGTCAATGCCCATATATTAACTATGGATGCCGAATCATCGGTGGCAGATGCCCTGTTATTGAAGAGAGGCCGTATCGTTGCCGTAGGCACCGAAGCCAGTATTTCGGACATTTTGCCGCTTTTTACCCGAATATTGGACATGCAGGGACAGACAGTCATGCCGGGTTTTGTTGATGCTCATAGTCACTTTCCGACAGCAGGGTTGACTGAGGCAGGAGTGGATATGATGCCTCCACCCATCGGAAATGTTGCAACATTGCATATTCTTTTAAAAATGGTCTCTAATGCTGCGATCACTCTGCCTGCAAATGATTGGATAGTCGGATTCAACTACGACGATTCTTCGCTAGATGTGGGTCGCCATCCCACTAAAGACGAGCTTGATAGAGTTGCGCCGAATCATCCGGTGTATCTGTGGCACCGCTCTGGTCATATGGGAGTTGCTAATAGCCTGGCTTTGCAAGCGCTGGGTTTTAAAGAGAAAACGTTAATTCAGGTGGAAGCCCATGTTGTCGACCTTCCTGACAGGGATGACCGTGGTGAATTGACAGGATTGTTGCAGGGAGGAGCTGCACCCCAAATGAGTTTCTTATTGCGTCAGCTGTCTATAACTAGGCTATTTAAATCATTACTCTCTGCAAGAGATCAGTATCTGTCAGCAGGCATTACAACAGCTCAAAACGGATTCGCTGACATTCCCTCTATGTGGATGCTTCGACTGTCTCAGCGATTGGGTTTGATTCCACAACGTTTGGTAATCTGGCCAGCTCACGACAAGGTGGAAGATCGCCTAGATATTAAATCGGTCAGCCCCTTGCAAAGCTCTTCAGAAAGACTCGCGACGGCGATTAATTGGGGTTCAGATCCATCCAGATTTGCCATTACTGCTATCAAGCTTGTTGCAGACGGAAGTCCGCAAGGCAGAACTGCCTGGCTGACTGAGCCCTACTTGAACAATTTAGTTGAATCAGACTATCGGGGGGGGCCTAGTTTGCCTGATCTGGAATTCAAGTCATTGGTGAAGCGCTATCACGATGCTGGGTTTCAATTGGCAATGCACGGAAATGGAGATGCAGCCATCGATCTGATTATTGCTGCCGTTGCGGAAGCGCAGGCACTGAATTATCGAAATGATCCGCGACATTTATTGGTTCACGGTCAACTCATTCGTGCTGATCAATTGGCCCAACTAGCCGAGTTGCAAATAAGTGCGACCTTTTTCCCCTCGCATGTTTACTACTGGGGAGATTGGTACCTGCATAACCTATTGGGTGAAAAACGCGCAAGTATGATTAGTCCTCTGGCTCTGGCTGAAAAGGCCGGCGTTAGGTTTTCCATCCACTCAGATGCACCAGTTACCCCCATTTCGCCTATGCAGGTGTTGTGGAGTGCGACCACTAGAGAAACCTTGTCTGGGGTTAGTCTGGGGCCCGAGCTTGTTATCGATCGTGAGCGAGCGCTGCGAGCTGTAACAATTGATGCTGCATGGCAAAGTCGCCTGGACCATGACCGTGGGTCTCTAGAAGCAGGTAAATTGGCTGATTTTGTTGTCCTTTCAGGAGACCCATTGACTTACCCGGATGTGCGAAATATCGATATTGAGCAGGTTTGGATCGATGGTAAAAATGAGACGTTATATTAGTTTATTTATGTTGCTATGAGCAGTAAAGCCGAGAAAAAGCTTGCCTTCAATAAAAGAGTGCTTAGTGGGGCGTAATACTTGTCGAACATCAACCATTTTGTGTAGAGTCCGCCCACCGTCGCTACACGCGGGTGGTGTGGCGTAGTCAGGGGTTTTCGTCTTGGCTGTAAACGCGAATTTCTCTAGAAGGAGGGGGAGCATTCGCAGTATTGCAAATTCTTCTGACCTTATTAACCAAGAGAGACAAGCTTTGTCCAATCATCGATTAGAGCGGTTATTGAAGCCGTCATCCATTGTGGTTTTCGGTGGGCAATGGGCTGAGGCCGTTATCCAGCAATGCAGACGCGCTGGATTTACAGGTGACATCTGGCCTGTGCATCCGAGCCGCACAGATTTGGCTGGGGAGCCCTGTTATAAAAATATTAGTGAGTTGCCAGGAGTTCCTGATGCCTGTTTTGTTGGTGTCAACAAAGACGCATCGATTGAAATTGTGCAGGCGTTGAGTGATTTAGGCGCTGGGGGTGCGATTTGTTTTGCATCAGGTTATAGCGAGACCGCTGCACAAGATGCTGATGCTGAATCGCGCCAGTCGAGATTGGTTGCGGCCGCTGGCGACATGCCGATTGTTGGACCCAATTGCTACGGCATTATTAATTATCTAGATAACGTGGCTCTTTGGCCTGATCAGCATGGTGGTAAGCCAGTGAGTCGTGGAGTAGCAATAATTACGCAATCATCAAATATCGCTATTAACCTGTCCATGCAGCAGCGGGGTTTGCCTGTGGCGTATCTACTAACCGCTGGAAATCAAGCTCAGACCAGTCTGGCGGAGCTAGCCACTGCGGTTATTAGCGATGAGCGAGTTTCTGCGCTGGGATTGCATATCGAAGGTTTTTCCGATGTCAGAGCATTTGAGAAACTTAGCCTGCACGCACGTCAGCTAGGTAAGCGCATTGTTATATTGAAAACGGGGGTTACACCTCTGGCGAGGGCAGCATTGATGTCTCACACTCGTTCTTTGTCTGGAAATGATGCAGCTGCCAGTGCCTTTATTGAAAGATTGGGTATGTGTCGAGTCCGTGGAATCGGCGAATTCGTCGAGACTCTTAAAGTTCTGAACCTAGTCAAAAAAGTTTCTGGTACACGGGTGTTCTCGATGAGTTGCTCGGGTGGAGAGGCCGCGCTGGTATCCGATATGGGTGCCGAAGCGAGTCTTGCCTTCCCAGCTCTGAATACAGTACAAATGAACGATTTGCGCGTCATTCTGGGTAAAAACATAGCGCTTGCTAATCCGTTGGATTATCACACGGTCATTTGGGACGACGTGGCTGCAATGCAAAATATGGTGCGCTCGATGCTACAGTCGGGCAAAACGCCTGACACCGGCACAGTCTCATCAGATGTGGACTCGGTAGAACTTGCTGATATTGCATTGCTGGTACTTGATTTTCCACGTCTAGATCGATGTGAGGCGCCATCCTGGCATCGCGCGCTTGATGCTTATGTCGTGGCTCTTCGAAACTGGTCTGGTATTGGAGCGGTGATTGCCTGTTTGCCGGAGAATATGCCCGAATCCGTCGTGGAGTCGTTATTTGAGCACGACGTTGTGGCTTTGTGTGGGATGGGTGATGGACTCCGGGCCCTGCGCAATGCGGCAGTGTTAGAGCATGCTGCGCTTATGGAGCCTTCACTGCCAATCTGGCTTGACGAAAAGCTAGAGAACACTGTGTTTAAAGCGGCAGTTTTGTCTATTGTTGATACGTCAGCGCCAGCGACGACACGAATGAGCGCGCGACGTGCCAGCCAGGAAGCTTGGGGCTTGGTGAAAACAGCAGTGCCCACGACCGTCTTGGCAAGGCCTCTTGATGAGAGCACCGCCAAGCGCTGGTTATACCGATTTGGTGTGTCTGTCCCTACCAGTATTCGCCTCTCGTTTGCTGATGTCAGATCTTCAAGGCGACTCAGCCGTGCTTTGGATAAAGCGTCTTCGGCATTTAATTATCCCGTCGTAGTTAAAGGTTTAGGAGTCGTTCATAAGAGTGAGGCGAACGCCATAGAGTTAGGAGTAAGGGATCGCCGAAGTTTGGAGCGTGCCATTGGTCGTATCGATTGTGCGGGCGGTTGCCTTATTGAGGAGTATGTTCAGGATACGATTGCAGAATTGCTGGTCAGTGTAATTCATGATCCAGTGCATGGATTGCTAATGACGATAGGAGCTGGTGGAATAACGACCGAGGTCTTAAACGACTCGGTGCATTGTTTGCTTCCTACCTCTCGGGATGAATTGGAAGATCAGTTAAATCGATTGCGTTGTGCGCCTTTGTTAAACGGTTTTCGTGGTAGAGCGGCTGTCGATAGAACTATTTTAATTGATGCTTTGTTAAATGTTCAGCAAGCGGCAATGCAGCTAGGGGAGCGGTTGGTAGAGCTTGAAATTAACCCTCTGTTATGTGGTGAAAACAGCTGTACTGCCGTTGATGCCTATGTAGCTGTGCTTGACTTACACGCTTTGTCCACGCCTGAGTAGTTGTTTATTCTACCGTCACGCTCTTAGCCAGATTTCGTGGCTGATCAATATCTCTGTCTAGTATGAGTGCGACGTGATAAGCCAACAGTTGCAACGTAATTCCGTAAACAATGGGTTTCAGTATTGACTCAACTCTCGGTGTTCTAATGACATGATCACTTAATGCATTGATTTGTTCATTGTTGGCATCTGTGACTGAAATGGTGGGTGCGCCGCGGGTCTTAATTTCCTCCAAAGAGGAAATCGATTTTGGCAGTAGCTCGTTGTCTGGCAGTATTATCAGGCAGGGTGTTTTAGTGCTAATTAGCGCCAAAGGCCCATGCTTCAATTCAGAGGCTGGATACGCTTCTGCGTGAATATACGATATTTCCTTGAGTTTTTGAGCACCTTCTAACGCAACCGGAAAAGCATTAGTCCGGCCTAGGTAAAAAGTGCTGGTAGCCGTTGCCATAAAGCCTGCGATAGTTTTAATTTTTTCTTCAAGGTATAGGGTGTCCTGAATATGCTCTGGTAGTTCATTTAACGCATGAACCATGGCTGAGCCGCGTTGTGGGGACATATCACGAAGCCTGCCAAGCATGAGTGCAATGAGCGCGAAAACAGTGAGCATGCTGGTGTAGGCTTTTGTCGATGCAACAGACACTTCAGGTCCTGCATGCATGTACACGCCTCCGTTGACTTCTCTGGCAATCGTGCTGCCAACGCTGTTCACTATTCCGAGTACGAAGCCACCTTTACGCTGTATTTCACGCAGAGCTGCTAACGTGTCGAAGGTCTCTCCTGATTGGCTGACGACGATGTAGAGCGTTTCTGATTCGATGATAGGGTTTCTGTATCGAAATTCGGCTGCAGCTTCGGCACTGACCGGAAGTCTAGCTAGTTCTTCAATCATGTATGCTCCAGCCATTCCCGCATAGTAGGCGGATCCACAACCGAGTATCTTAATCCGCTTGAATTTCAACAAATCACGTGCGTGTAAATTCAATCCACCTAGGTGTGCAGTTGAAAATCGCGTGTCCAGACGACCACTGAGGGTTCGTTGCACAACATCGCTTTGGTCATGAATTTCTCGGTGCAGGTAGTGAGAGTAGCCACCCTTGTCATAATTATCTAGCGCGGAGGTGAGTGGTGACGACGATTTTTTCGATGGGCTAGCATCCAGAGTAGTGACTGTAAAGCCATCCGCTGTTAACTCTGCAACTTCTCCGTCTTCTAAATGAATAACTTCCCGTGTGTGTCTGGCAAGCGCCGACATGTCAGATGCTGCCAGCATCTCCCCATCGCCAATACCAATGATAACCGGGCTTCCATTGCGAGCAATGATAACTGTACCAGGGGACTCTTTGTCGATGGCAGCCAGGCCGTAGGTGCCTTGCACTTTTTTCAGCACCGCGCGAACGGCATCGATGAGTGTACCGCCATGGTTGGCAAGCATATGTGCCAATACTTCCGTGTCAGTCTCAGATTCGCAAACGATTCCTGATTTTTCTAGTTGTTTGCGTAACGCTGATGCATTTTCGATAATTCCGTTGTGGACCACGGCGACACGCAAGGCTTTATCCATGTGCGGATGAGCGTTGATATCTGTCGGCGCTCCATGTGTGGCCCATCGTGTATGTCCGATACCACAGACGCCGGCAATCTTTTCTGGCAATCTATCTTCAAGCACAGACAAGTTTCCCGCAGCCTTGAAGGTTCGAATACGTTTTCGATGGATGACAGCAATTCCGGACGAGTCATAGCCTCGATATTCCAGTTTGCGGAGCCCATTCATAAGGATAGGAGTCGCGTCTTTGGTTCCTGTGTAAGCGATTATTCCGCACATTAGTCTTGTTATTTTCCTGTTGGCGAGCGCTACTATCCGTAAATGGTTCTGCGTATTTGGCGAATTGTCATGGGGTCATTGGTAAATCGATGATGGGCCAATTCACGAGCAATGAATTCGTAAATGGTTGAGTTGGACATACCAGACTTTTGCAATTCGTGGTGTCGGCGGCGAACAAAATTTGAGGCAGACTCGTCATAGAATGCGAGGATTTCCTGAACGAGGCGATCCGCTTCGCTGGGGTTCAGAGAACTGTGGTTGCAAATATGGTCCAAGAGCTCAGTGGGGGATGTCGAATTCGCCATACAGTTGATGTTGCGTCATAATGGCAACGTTGGCAATAAAACTGCCCGAAAAAGGGTATAAACTGGTGATAAAGTGAAATCTGGCGATCTTTTTTTAACCCCACATATTATTTGCCCGGGAATGACTCGCCTGCCAAGGTTTGTCGATACGAGTCTTTTGCGTCCGTTAATTGGAACCGTTCTGTCCTCGTCACCGCTTAGACGAATGGAAACACAGCGAGGGCACCTAATGTCAGTTGAAACCAGCAATTGTGGTTCGCTGGGCTGGGTATCTGATCGTCGAGGCTATCGGTATGTGGAAGTTGACCCCTTGAGTGGAAAATCGTGGCCTGCAATGCCTGAACTACTTCTGAAAATTGCAGAGCAGGCAGCAGTGGCTGCGGGTTTTTCAGGATTTAGGCCAGATTCCTGCCTTATCAATCACTACGTGCCAGGCACCCAAATGGGGGCTCATCAAGATAAGGATGAGAAAGATTTCAGTGCACCTATCGTATCGGTATCCATGGGCATCGATGCCCGATTTTTTGTGTTGGGTTCGGAACGTCGTGGAACTTCTACGTCTGTAGATTTATCAGATGGGGATGTGGTGGTGTTCGGAGGTCCTTCTAGATTATTTTTTCATGGGGTGAGAAAGCTGAAAGCCTCTAGCCATGTGGTTTTTGGAGCCAGCAGATGGAATCTGACGTTTAGAAAGGCTGGGTAAATTTCTGTATCTAAACTACATTTTCGGGAAACCCGCAAAATACTGTGGATCAATTCTCATTTGTTATCATAGTGGTTCATGTGCGAGTATTATTATTGGATGCCGAGTCAGTCTTTTTTTATCAATTGGAGTAAAGCAAAAAAGCGAGTTAGCGCCTTAGCTATTACTACTTTGCTCGCCCCTGCATTTGTAAGTGCTGAGATATTGCCTCCAATGCAGCCGCAGGCGCTTGAACCTGGAGACTTTCTTAGCTACCCGGTGAGTTTTAATCCAGTGGCTGGAACCCGTTTGCAGTTGCGAGTAGAAAGTGGGCCAGAAGGCGCGCGTTTAATGGTTGACCCAGGGGGGCAGTTGCGCATTATTTGGCAATCTTCGACTGATTTACCTGCTGAAGTCAACATAGACCTTGTTGCTCGAAACGTAGATACCGGGCAGAGACTCGAATCCAGAGTTTTATTGGTTCGGGCGGCCGAATCTATTAGAGAGATTGAAACTGCGGGCGTTCCTTTAGGGCCTTTTGAAGAGCAAGCATTTGCCGCTGGCGATTCCTGGGAATGGGTGTTCAACATCGATCCTGCAACAGTGCAATTGTCGGCTGGAGGTTTGCCACCTGGGGCTATGTTCGTGAACGATTCGGATAAAGGTTACCTTATTCGCTGGACGCCGAAACTTGAACAACTAGGTCGTTACGAAGTGAATTTACAGGCGGTTGACCGATATGATCGAGTTAGTGTTACTAAAGCCAGTATTCTACTGCAGGTAAGGCTTCCTGTCGTCCCTGATACCTTCGTGGATCCCGATATCCCAATAATTCGTCCTCTAGCCAATCAGGTAGTGAGTGCCGGAAGAATCATTTCTTTTAAAGTGAATTCGATTGCTGAAGACGGCACAGTGCCTGTTCTTCTGGTCGATAGAATTCCTCGCGATGCAAGTTTTGACGGCAATGACAATGGCAGTCGTACTTTCTTTTGGCAAACTGGAGATCGAGATCAGGGTGAACATGTATTCCGTTTCACAGCTGTCAATCCTCGTGAGCCCAACTTACGCAGCTACAAAGACGTTTTGATAATCGTAGGTGATCCCTCTAGAAACAAGACAGCACCCCAGTAGAGGTCTACGAGTGAGTAGCGGTGATACTGGAAATACCAGCTGGCACATTGGTGTAAGCTGCCAACCTATTCTTAAAATGAGAGCTTTTTGGAGCGCTTTAACAAACAATCGGATAACGTCAAGGGTGCCTTGATTCTTATGCTAGCTGCGTTCGGTTTCTCATTAATGGTCGCCATGATCAAGTTAGTTGGTGAACGCTTGCCGGTTACTCAAATACTGTTTGTCCGTCAACTAGGCATGACGATTATGCTGGCGCCGGTTTTGATTAAAACCTTTCCGGGCTCATTGAAAAGTGCACAGTCCCATTTGCAGTTTTTGCGAATATTCTTGGCTTTGATTGCCATGCTGTTTGGCTTTACTGCCGTGATTAATATGCCGATGGCTGATGCGACTGCAATTGCGTTTGCCAAGAGCTTTTTTGTCACAATTTTTGCTGTTCTTTTTCTTAAAGAGACTGTTGGCCTTTACCGTTGGTCGGCGGTAGTCGTCGGTTTCTTAGGCGTATTGGTCATGCTACGACCTGGTGCAGAGGGGTATTCAGTCTATGGCTTTATGGCGCTAGGTGCTGCTGCAAGTGCTGGGATGGTGATGGTGATAATTCGATTACTGTCGCGCACAGATCCACCGAGTACTATTTTGGCTTATCAGGCTATTGGAGTTGGACTAGTCATGGCGGTACCAGCTTATATTCAATGGATTCCGCCTACGGCAACCGAGTGGGCTTTGCTGGCTGGGATTGCTTTCGTCTCCTATTTCGCTCAGAAAGCAAACATCTATGCGTTTTCCTATGGGGAGGCATCCTTGTTGGCCTCACTGGACTATGTTCGGCTCATCTATGCGACATTGTTCGGATGGATACTGTTTAGTGAGCTGCCAAGCGTAAGCACAGGGGTGGGAGCGGCAATCATAGTATTAGCTTCCGTTTACACTGTACACCGCGAATTCAAACGTAAGCAAGAGTTGGCCAGTAGGCCGAATGGTCATGGGTTCAATAATTCTTAAGTCGTTATAAAAGGCTTCCTATTGTGCATTGTGTTTCTGATAGAGTAATTTTCACCGCATTGATGTGTCTGTTGCTGATAAGTAATTCAAACCTAGCTATCGGCGAGGCTGAAACTGTCTCTGTTGACTATTTCGAAGGTGACTCCGGGCGTTGCGTTGTGTTGTTACATGGTCTTGCCCGTACCTCTTCATCGATGAGTAACCTTGGCGCTGCATTGCAAAATGCAGGATATAGCGTTGCACTTGTTGATTACCCTTCGAGAAATCACTCAATTGAGATTTTAAGTAATCTTGCTGTCCACACGGGTGTAGAGAATTGTCTAAAAAATGGAAACACCCGCTTATATTTTGTTACTCATTCATTAGGTGGAATTCTTGTAAGAGCTTATTTAAATGAGCACCTCATTCCCGAACTTGAACGAATTGTGATGCTTGCTCCTCCTAATCATGGCAGTGCAGTTGTCGACAATGTGAAGGATATTCCGGGAGTGGTCTGGCTGAACGGGCCGGCCTTTTTAGAACTTGGAACCGATGAGCAAAGTGTGCCCTTAGCTCTTGGTGAAATCACAACCGATACCGCTGTCATCGCAGGCACTCGATCGGTAAACCCGATTTTGTCCACCTTTCTGGATCACCCTGATGATGGTAAGGTCTCCGTTGAAAGTGCCCGGCTTGAGGGCATGTGTGCGATGCTGGTGATCGCAGTGTCGCATCCATTTATTATGGAGGATGAAGTGGCTATAGAGCAGACTCTCGCTTACTTAAATACGGGGAAATTCTCGTTATCCTCTGCTGAGTATCTCGATTGCGAATCTCGAGATGGTTAAGCCATTTGTCAACTATGTTGAATCCCTACCTCTACTCTGTCGCAACGGTCCTGGCACTTACCTAATCTAGAGCTTCAGTGAATTTGGATGTGTCTACTTATAAATATCTGACAGCCCTTAAACATCGCCACGTGTTGAACGCGAAAGATAAGTCAACATATTTTGAGGTTTGCGTCTGCTTGTCTCCAACCTGTCTACTCACCAAAACGGCCTGTCGACAGGTTTGCGAATGAGCATGCTTTTGAGACAGCGTGCTGATTTACTGGCGATTGGCGGCGCAATAGAATCTGTATTTTGAGCGCAAATAGCGCTAACTAGTGCCTTAAACCGTGGTAATCGGCAGAAATCCGCCTAATTTCGACGACATTTCATCTGTGATTGTCGTCTGCCTTGGCGTACCATTCCTGCAACAGTCATTACTGACGCCCGGTTAGGAATGTTTTGCATTTCAGGCACGACTGGGTAATCCTATACGGGCCCAAATTAGACCACATAAGAGGAAATACTATGAAATTGCGTACAAGCGCATTGATTTCAGTCGCGTTGATGACTGGAATGACTGGATCGGCGTTGGCCAACTGCGATAGCGGTGAGATGGTCATCAAATTCAGTCACGTGACAAATACTGACAAGCACCCCAAAGGAATTGCTGCCACGTTGCTTGAGCAACGCGTCAACGATGAGATGAACGGCACGGCGTGCATGGAAGTGTTCCCGAATTCTGTTTTGTATGACGATGACAAAGTGCTTGAAGCTATGTTGAATGGTGACGTGCAAATGGCTGCACCTTCACTATCAAAATTCGAAAAATTCACTAAGCAATATCGAATTTTCGATTTGCCTTTCATGTTTAAGGACATTGAAGCGGTTGACGGTTTTCAGAATTCAGATGCCGGCCAGGCAATGAAAGACTCTATGCGTAAGCGTGGTTTGCAAGGTCTGGCTTTCTGGCATAACGGCATGAAGCAGATTTCTGCTAGCAAGCCATTAGTAATGCCGAGTGATGCTTCTGGGTTGAAATTCCGCGTACAGCCTTCCGATGTACTGGTTGCGCAGTTCGAAGCTCTCGGTGCAAGCCCTCAGAAGATGTCTTTCAGCGAAGTCTACGGCGCGCTTCAGACAGGTGTTGTCGATGGTCAGGAAAATACCTGGTCAAATGTTTATGGCAAGAAGTTTTTTGAAGTTCAGGATGGCACTACTGAGTCTAACCACGGCATCATCGATTACCTGGTTGTGGCATCTGCAGAATGGTGGGATGGAATGGACGCAGGTGTACGCGATCAGTTGTCAACTATCTTGACTGAAGTTACGACAATGCGTAATGCAGAGTCTTTCGCGGTTAATGAAAGTGCTAAAGCAGCTGTAATCGCCGCAGGCGGCGTTGTACGACAGCTAACGCCAGAGCAGCGCGCTGCATGGGTTGAAGCTTTGAAGCCTGTGTGGACTCAGTTTGAAGGGGATGTTGGCGCAGACATGATCGAAGCTGCACAATCTTTTAATAACTAGTAGGCAGACGTGGGTCACCGATCTATCCGTGTAGCCTACTCCTGTAGATTAAGTATCGAGACGCGTCTTGCTGAACCTCGCACAGGTAAAAAAGGGTATTGCCTTTTTGGATGTATGCGAGGTTACAGCAAGGCGCGTTATGTCGTTAAAAATTGCCAACAGGTGTTACAAACAGAGTGATTCACAGAATTGATCGATAGTCGAATCACTCTACGGACAATATAGGACCGCTCGTTCATGACAAGTGCAGGCTCACACAATCCCAGTGCAGGTGATCGAATCGAGGAGACGCTCATAGCGTTTTTTCTGGGTGCTATGACTCTAATTACGTTTGCCAACGTAATTGCCAGACTTATGCACTCAAATATTTTGTGGGCATTGGAAGCTACGGTATTTCTATTTGCATTTCTCGTTTTGATGGGGGCGTCTTATGCTGTAAAACACACCTTCCATATTGGAGTCGATGTCGTCGTTCAACTGCTCCCTAAACCTACACGACGTCTGGTGACACTATTCGCAGTAGCAGTCTGCATTGTTTTCAGCTTGTTACTTTTTAAAGGAAGTTGGGACTACTGGTGGGCCTTCGTAACCAAGCGCGCTTTCTATGAAGTGAATGACATCCCTATGCCTGGCTTTTTGCAGTTCTTCGCTCATTGGCTCAATGACGGTGAGTTGTATGAAAAAATGCCACGATTTATTCCGTACACAGTTATGCCTATAAGTAGTGCCTTGCTGACCTACAGATTTGTGCAGGCTGGCATGCGAGTGTGGCGTGGAGAACAGGATTTGTTGGTTGAGAGCCACGAAGCAGATGACGAGGCCGAATTGAAAGAGGGAGCGAAGTAGATGGAAGCGCTATTGCTTTTTGTTGTCATCATTGGACTCATGCTCACGGGTGTTCCGATAGCAGTATCGTTGGGGGTGTCTAGCATTGGATTTCTACTTATTTTTTCAGATGCGTCACTAGCGTCGGTTTCACAGACTCTTCTTAGCGCGTTTACTGGCCACTACACTCTACTGGCTATCCCATTTTTCGTTTTAGCTTCAGGCTTTATGTCCACTGGCGGTGTTGCGAAACGCATCATTCGTTTCGCGATCGCGGTGGTGGGACATGTGAGCGGTGGATTGGCAATAGCCTCCGTATTCGCTTGCATGATGTTTGCGGCACTTTCAGGTTCTTCACCGGCAACAGTTGTTGCTATCGGCACGATAGTCATAGGTGGCATGCGGCAGGTTGGGTATACCAAAGAATTTGCTGCCGGTGTTATCTGTAGCGCGGGTACCCTTGGCATTCTCATTCCGCCTTCCATCGTCATGGTGGTCTACGCAGCTGCAACAGATGTGTCTGTCGGCAGAATGTTTTTAGCTGGTGTTTTTCCTGGGCTTATGGCCGGCATTATGCTGATGATCGGCATCTACATCATGGCTAAAGTCAAAGGTCTGCCGAAACAGGCTTGGAAAGGCTGGAAAGAGATAGCCTTGTCTGGCATGGATGCACTGTGGGGTTTGTTACTCATAGTGATTATTCTGGGCGGAATTTACAGCGGAAAATTTACGCCTACCGAGGCTGCGGCAGTTGCTGCGATGTATGCATTTTTCATTGCAAATTTTGTCTATCGCGATATGGGGCCACTCTACATAGAAGAGGGTAAGTCCAAGTCTTTACTGCGAAATCCTCACAGCTTGTTGACGGTATGGATGCATCGAGATACGCGTAAAGTGCTGTTTGAGTCTGGCAAGCTGACTATCATGCTGATGTTCATCATCGCCAACGCACTCATTCTCAAGCACGTACTCACCGACGAGCAAATACCTCAAGCCATTGCCGAGATGATGTTGGCTGCTGGGCTTGGTCCGATCATGTTTCTCGTTGTCGTTAACGTCCTGCTACTGATTGGCGGACAATTCATGGAGCCATCTGGATTGTTGATTATAGTGGCACCGTTGGTGTTCCCTATTGCTATGGAGCTGGGTATTGATCCGATACACCTCGGAATCATCATGGTGGTTAACATGGAAATCGGCATGATCACGCCACCTGTAGGGCTGAACCTTTTTGTGACGGCTGGTGTGGCAAAGCTTTCGGTGCTTAATGTGGTTAAAGCTGCATTACCGTTCGTGGCAATCTTGTTTGTTTTCTTGATTATCGTGACCTACTACCCGCCGCTGTCAACCTGGCTGCCCACGAAAATTATGGGGCCGGAATTGGTTATCCGCTAGGTTCATAGTCGGTCCTGCAAGCTCTACGAATATTCAATAGATGGAGCTTGCGGTATTATGAGCGGGTGTCTTTGACGGGAAATCAATCCAAATGCTGTATGCACTGAACGACAAGCGACCCACTATCAGTGGTCGATACTTTGTAGCGCCAAGCGCCTCTGTCATTGGCGACGTCGTTATTAATGAAGGTGTGACTATCTGGTTTAATGCTGTTCTGCGCGGTGACAACGAGACCATCACGATTGGGACAGGCAGCAATATTCAGGATGGATCTGTTCTGCATGTAGACGAAGGCGTGCCGCTCACTATCGGAAATCGAGTAACCATCGGGCACAAAGTGATGCTGCACGGTTGCGAAATCGGCGACGGCAGCCTAATAGGTATGAATGCTGTGGTGCTAAACAACGCAGTGATTGGAAAAAATTGCCTGATTGGAGCCAATGCGTTAGTAACCGAGGGTATGCAGATTCCAGATGGATCACTGGTGCTTGGATCTCCTGCAAAGGTGATCAAACCTGTCACCGAGGTGGCGATGGAAATGATGCGATCTGGAGTACAACATTATATCGATAAAATCGATGTATATAACGATGGCTTGGTTGCACTAGGGCCTGACTAATAACGCTAACGGCCGACTGATTAAAAGAATCATTCGCTAAGTCTGGGACGGATGGTTTTCACGCTTTCCAGAAGTGGTGAGGCTAGTCGATTTCGCCCAGCCCCATCATCTAACAGGTTTTAGATCGCTACAGTTTTCTTTGTTGGAGGAGTTGTGTCTGTATGAATGATAGATTCAAACGACATAAGTCGTTTATGGATTGACATTAATTCGACGATGGTGGGCCAGGAATTAACCAGAAACTGAAAGGAGTTTTCAACGCGATTGAACGCATTGCTGATCTGTTGGTAAACACCAAAAGTCAGCATTCCAGCAACCATTGAAGGTCCAAGGGCTATGAGTGGAATGAAGGTCGCACCTTGTAAATAGGCGAAACGGAAAACGTTAAAGTATAAATAATTGAAATAAAGTCTGAAGTTGTTAAACCGCACACCGGCATACAATCTCTTTACGGTTGGTGGCGCAGCACGTTCAGGATTATCTTCGCCGTAGACTAGCTCCTTTCGGTAGGCTGCTTCCACCTTCTGATTGTTAAATTCCAGACCGGGTAGGCGATAGCCAACAGCTGCTAATAATACGGTACCGAAGGCTGCTGAAATTAATGCTAGAAATACGAGAGATCCTTCAACAGCACCGAACAGAGGTAGTTCAGTGACTTCCTTGGATAAGTTCCACAACAGAGGTAGGAAGGCGATAAGTGTCATGATAGAACTGACAAAAGCGGACCCTAGACCTTCCATGATGCCTGCAAAACGTTTGGTATCTTCCTGAACTCGCTGGGCTGCACCCTCTACTAACCTCAGCTTATCCCAATGTTCCATGTAGTACTCGTTCATCGCGGTTCTCCAACGAAAAACGTAGTGTGACGTGAAGAAAGAGAAAGTCACGAGGATGATGATATTGGGTACTAGGATATAAAGCAGAGTGAGGAGTTTTCCATAGTATTCCTCGCTGGTGACGTTACTTGTCCCTTTTTCTGAGAGCGCCTTTTGTATCAGATTGTAGAAGTCGCCATACCAATCGTTAATAAACACACTCAATTGAACTTGAAAGTAGGATACAAGTAAAATTAGTGCGGATCCGCAAACCGCCCACCCGTACCATTTATCACGATCTATGAAGAGCCATGCGATGCAAAATAACACCGTCGTTAGCACAATGTACTGGTAGACCCAAACCTTTTCAGGAGTCAAAAATGGCGGGCGTTCACCCTCAATTATGGGCAAAGCCTCAGGCATAAAACTTAAGCTGGCAGCCAGACCATCGGCAAACCCATGCCATAGGCCAAGACTTACCAGAAACCAGGCTATCGCCGAGAGAAAAAATAGCTTGGGTCTGGGAAAGAAAGATTGAAACATGATTTCAAGCTCGAATCGTAAAATTGAAGGCAAACTGCCCGGGGGCCACAACTGGCGTCAGGTTCTTAGTCTAGTGTGGAACCGGCAAGTTCGCCCACTCTGTCTCTGTGCCGTAATTCGATATATTCGGATAGGGTAGTTGGTCACTTTTTAGATACACTGTCGGTTTACCCAACGTCGGATTATCAATGGCACAGTACGTCTTCACCATGAATCGGGTCGGCAAGATCGTGCCGCCGAAACGTCAGATACTGAAAAACATCTCCCTGTCGTTCTTTCCGGGCGCCAAAATCGGCGTTTTAGGCCTTAATGGTTCTGGAAAATCCACGCTTTTGAAAATAATGGCTGGCCTCGATACGGATATTGAAGGCGAAGCGCGTCCGATGCCGGGTATTAAAATCGGCTATCTCGAGCAGGAACCGCAATTAGATCCTACAAAAACTGTCCTCGAAGTGGTTGAGGAGGCCGTCAGTGAGATTAAAAATGCACAGGCTGAATTGGATAAAGTGTATTCGGCCTATGCAGAACCTGATGCAGATTTTGATGTGTTGGCTGCTAAGCAAGGAAAGCTTGAGGCCATCATAGAAGCCTCGGATGCCCACAACCTGCAGCATCAGATGGACATTGCTGCAGATGCCCTGCGTTTGCCACCTTGGGACGAAAATGTTGAACACCTGTCTGGAGGGGAAAAACGCCGCGTTGCACTATGCAGACTCCTTCTCTCCAGTCCGGATATGCTGCTACTCGATGAGCCAACCAACCATCTTGATGCTGACTCGGTTGCGTGGCTTGAGCATTTTCTTCACGATTTTAATGGAACGGTTGTCGCCATCACGCACGATCGCTACTTTCTCGATAATGTTGCTGGCTGGATTCTTGAGCTTGACCGTGGTCAGGGTATTCCCTACGAAGGGAACTATTCAGGTTGGCTGGATCAAAAATCTGCACGCCTGGACATGGAATCCAAACAGGAGTCCTCTCACGCAAAAGCCATGAAAGCGGAACTGGATTGGGTCAGGCAGGGCGCAAAGGGGCGTCAATCGAAATCCAAAGCTCGCCTGCAGCGTTTTGAAGAAATGCAGTCGCAGGAGTTCCAGAAGCGCTCGGAAACCAATGAGATCTACATTCCACCGGGTCAGCGATTAGGCGATAAGGTGATCGATTTTGAAAACGTCACCAAGTCCTACGGTGATCGTGTACTTATTGATGATTTATCTTTCAGCATGCCCAAAGGTGCCATTGTCGGTGTCATTGGTGGCAACGGTGCGGGTAAGTCCACCTTGTTCCGAATGCTGATGGATCGGGAACAACCCGACTCGGGCAATATCATTGTTGGCGAATCTGTACAGCTTGCTTACGTCGATCAGAGTCGTGATGATCTGGATGGTGAGAAAACCGTTTTCGAAGTGCTTGCCGATGGCAGTGAGATTATTTCCATCAATAATTACGAAATGCCTGCCCGCCAGTACGTGGGTAGATTTAACTTTAAAGGCAGTGATCAGGGCAAGTTTGTTAAAGATCTATCAGGGGGGGAGCGCGGGCGACTGCACCTTGCGATGACACTCAAGCAAGGTGCCAATGTTCTCTTACTCGATGAGCCGTCAAACGATCTAGATGTAGAAACATTGCGAGCGCTTGAAGAAGCGTTGCTCGATTTTGCAGGCTGTGCAATTGTAATTTCACACGATCGCTGGTTTCTGGACAGAGTAGCAACGCATATATTGGCTTATGAAGATCCTAGCGAGATCAATTTCTTCGTTGGAAACTACACCGAATATGAAGCTGATCGACGTGAACGATTGGGCGAATCTGCTACACAGCCGAAGCGTGTTCGATACAAAAAATTAGCAGGTTAAGACAGCCAGACTATGGGTGCTTAGGCACGTGCAGCACCCAACAAGAATTTCTTAGGCAGTGTGTTGCCTAGGAATATTTGCTACCGAAATCAGGACATCGTAAAGAGACAAATACGACATGCATACAGAACAGGAACTACTAGCCAAGGGAATGAAAGCAACGGTTGTTCAGCATCCATTGGTGCAACATAAACTCACCTTGATGCGCCGCAAAGAACAGTCATCGTCAGCCTTTCGTGCGTTGCTTCGCGAGATATCCTGGTTGCTGTGTTACGAAGTGACACGTGATTTGCAGCTGGAGATGGCGTCCATAGAGACACCAGTCCAGGCTATGGATGCGCCGGTACTGAAGGGGCGAAAGCTAGCATTCATCTCTATTTTGCGCGCAGGCAACGGTATGCTGGATGGTATGCTAGACGTTATACCGTCTGCACGAGTGGGCCATGTAGGTTTGTACAGAGACCCCGAAACGCTGCAGGCGGTTGAGTATTACTACAAAGTGCCCGGCCATATGGAAGACCGTCTAATCGTTGTGGTCGACCCCATGTTGGCAACGGCGAACTCAGCTATTGCAGCGGTTCAGCGTTTGAAAGAAGGTGGCGCTAAAGACATGCGCTTTGTCTGTCTTATTTCTTCACCAGAGGGGATTAAGGCGTTTAACGAAGCACATCCTGATGTTCTTGTTGTTACAGCTTCCGTGGACACTATGCTTAACGAGCATGGCTATATTGTTCCAGGCCTTGGCGATGCGGGTGATCGCATTTTTGGCACGAAGTAATCATCCATGGCTAGCAGCAGCTCATCGAACTCAGAGCCGACAAAACCTTCACGACGAAGTCGTCGTGGGCGTCGCACCGCTCCGGCTGCTGGTGAATTTGAACAAAAGCCGTTTTGCCAGCCCATGCGCGGTAGAAACCAACCTGTTGATATTGCATCGGTTGATGAAATCGAAGCGCTGCATGAAGCGTCGCTTCGACTACTTCGGGATACCGGAATAGCGGTATTGCATGACGAAGCCCGGGAACTCATGCGCAAGGCCGGCGCTGAAATTGGGGTTGATGGAATTCGAGTACATTTTGCGCCTGAACTCATTCAAACACTGATTAGTACAGTACCTTTGCAATTTACTTTGCACGCCAGAAATCCGGCTCATAATATTCAAATCGGTGGCGATTATCTGAGCTTTTTCATGATGGCCAGTGCACCTAATGCATCATGCATGGATAAAGGTCGGCGTACGGGTAATCGCGAGGATTTCCAGAATTTCCTAAAGCTCTCACAGCAGCACAATGTTCTGCACGGTAACGGTGGTTACCCTTGTGAGCCAGTGGATATCCATGCGTCCGTCCGTCACCTCGACTGTGTATACGACCTTCTTACGCTGACCGACAAATCCTTTTGCATATATTCCCTAGGCGCTGAACGTAACCAGGATGCAATTGAAATGACCCGCATTGGACGGGGAATCTCAGTGGATGAGATGAAAAAGCAGCCATCAGTATGGACTGTTATAAATACAAATTCCCCGTTACAACTCGATATACCCATGATGCAGGGAATCATCGAAATGTCCTCAATGGGTCAACCTGTTGTTATCACGCCGTTTACATTATCCGGTGCGATGGCGCCTGTGACCGTGGCAGGCGCTTTGGTTCAACAGAATGCCGAAGCATTAGCGGGCATTGCCTTCAGTCAGATTGTTCGGCCAGGTGCGCCGGCTGTATACGGCGGCTTTACCTCCAATGTTGATATGAAGTCGGGTTCGCCTGCGTTTGGCACTCCCGAATATATGAAAGCACAGATCATCGGTGGGCAACTTGCACGTCGTTATAACTTCCCTTACCGAACCTCTAATGTGTGTGCTGCCAATACGGTAGATGCGCAGGCGGCTTATGAGAGTGTGTTTTCGTTATGGGGTGCCATTAACGGCGGTATGAATATGCTTAAGCATGGTGCTGGCTGGATGGAAGGGGGTCTTAGTTGCTCCTATGAAAAAACCATTCTTGATATTGATTTACTACAAATGGTGACAGAATTTTTGGCACCACTGGACTTTAGCGAAGATGCCTTGGCGGTGGATACCATCACTGAAGTTGGGCCAGGTGGTCATTTCTTTGGTACGGATCATACGCAGAAACGATATAAAGACGCTTTCTATGCACCGGTGCTCAGTGACTGGCGTAACTTCGAGAGTTGGCAGGAAGCTGGAGAACCTACGGCATATCAAAAAGCCAATAAGGTATGGAAAGAGCGACTAGCTGCCTACCAGGAGCCTGCTCTGGATCCTGGTATACGAGAAGAGTTAGGCACGTTTGTACAAAAGCGAAAAGACGCTGGTGGCGTGGCTACCGACTTTTAGGCAATGCACATCAACCTGAGTACAAGTTCTGATGACTAATTCGCCGAATTTTTTGATACTGATGGTTGATCAGTTGACAGGTACATTCTGGGAGGATGGGCCTGCTGATTTTCTGGACGTGCCGAACCTTCGACGATTGCATGATCGTAGTGTCAACTTTTCCAACACGTATTCGCCCAGTCCATTGTGCACGCCAGCGCGTGGATCGTTCATGGCAGGCATGCTCCCATCAGCAACAACGGTTTACGACAATGCTGCGGAATTCCCATCCAATCTGCCAACGTTTGCCCATTATCTTCGGGCTGCTGGCTACTACACAGCGCTAAGCGGCAAAATGCATTTTGTCGGTGCTGATCAACTACATGGGTTTGAGGATCGACTTACTACTGATATTTATCCTGCAGATTTCGGCTGGACGCCAGATTGGCGAGTGCCATTCGAGAGAGTGGATTGGTGGTATCACAATTTGTCTTCAGTCACTGAAGCTGGTGTGGCGCTTACATCAAATCAGATGGAATACGATGACGAAGTGGTGTATCACGCCAAGCGGTGTTTATTGAATATCGCAAGAGGTCGCGACCAGCGCCCTTTTTGTTTAACAGCAAGCTTCACTCACCCACATGATCCCTATACTGCCCGTCCTGAATATTGGGCGAGATACGAAGGCGTATGCATACCCGATCCTGCGGTTCCTGTTATGAGCGATGATCAGCGTGATCCGCATAGTCAGCGCATTCATGAAGCGGTAGATGCCAGTAAATTTACGGTCACTGTTGATCACGTTAAAAATGCCAGGCGTGCCTACTGCGCCAACATCAGTTACCTTGATGACAAGATTGGTGAACTTTTGGACACTCTGGATAATTGCGGTTTTACCGATAATACGGTTGTTGTGTTTGTGTCTGACCATGGCGATATGTTGGGTGAACGTGGTCTTTGGTACAAAATGAATTTCTTCGAAGGGGCTGCAAGAATTCCGTTGTCAATTGCAGCACCTGGAAAATTCAGTCCACGCAACGTATCCATGCCTGCAACGGCTATGGATGTGCTTCCAACATTACTTGAATTAGCGGGTGTAGATGATTCCAAGTTGGCCATGCCATTGGATGGACAGTCGCTTGTGGATGCCGCGCAAGGTAACGCACAAGTTGATCGCATGGTGGCCTCTGAGTACATGGCAGAAGGTTCAGTCTCTCCCATGCTTATGCTGCGACAGGGGTCCTGGAAATTTGTGTATTGTGCAGCCGATCCCATGCAATTATTTAATATGGAGATCGATCCGCATGAATTGGATAATCTAGCGGGCATGGTTGAGCATGCAGAGACAGTTAATCACTTTGTTGATGCTATGAACAGCCGCTGGAATCTTGAAGTTCTTGACAATGAAGTTCGTGAGAATCAACAACGCCGCCTTGTGTGCTATGAGGCTTTGCGCCAAGGGCGTTATACACCTTGGGATCATCAACCCGTACAAGATGCCTCTGAGCGCTTTATGCGTAATCATCTTGATCTTAATGATGTGGAGGCGGGTAACCGTGTTCCTGTTCGGGCGATGACTCCTCCTATGAATCACGGCAGCAATTAAACTAGGGTTACTGTTTCTATGACTGAATTTGACTACATCATTGTGGGTGCCGGTTCTGCTGGTTGTATTCTCGCTAACAGGCTATCTGAAGATCCGGCAGTGTCCGTCGTACTGCTTGAAGCAGGAGGTTCTGACAGGAGCATATTTGTTCGCATGCCAACAGCATTATCTATTCCAATGAATATGCCCAGGTTTAACTGGGGATTCGAGTCGGAACCAGAGGCGGGTCTTGATGGAAGGCGATTGGACTGTCCGCGAGGAAAAGTGCTGGGTGGCTCTTCGTCGATAAACGGCATGGCATTTGTCAGGGGACATGCTTGCGATATTGATGAGTGGGAGGATTCTGGTGCAAGCGGCTGGAACTATGCCAACTGTTTGCCGTACTACCGCAAGCTTGAATCCTGGCATCATGGTGAAAGCCGATACCGTGGTGGCGACGGCCCAGTGGGTGTCAACGCTGGTAACGATATGCGGTTGAACCCTTTGTACCAGGCATTTATTGATGCTGGAGTTGATGCTGGTTATCCGTTTACAGCAGATTACAATGGCTTTCAACAAGAGGGATTTGGACAGAAGCACATGTCAGTGAAGGACGGTGTACGAGCATCAACATCCCGTTCTTATTTGGACTCTGTGAAGTCAAGACCCAATCTTAAAGTTATATCCAGGGTGCACGTTGATCAATTAATCATGGACGGTACGCAGTCGCGTAAGCGTGCTATCGGCGTACGCTACAGAGCAGCCAATCGGCAGTTGAAGCTGTTCTGTCGCGGTGAGGTAATCCTGAGCGCCGGTTCAATCGGATCGCCCTCCATTTTGCAACGTTCTGGAATTGGTCCTGCTGAAACACTGACCAACGCATCCGTGAAAGTAAACGTCGAGTCTCCAGGTGTGGGCGCAAATTTACAGGATCATCTGGAAGTCTACTTCCAATATGAATGTACTCAACCAGTATCGCTAAATCGCGAGCTATCATGGTGGCGTAAAGGGCTTATAGGGGCCCGTTGGGTTGCAACCAAGCAAGGTCTTGGCGCAACCAATCATTTTGAATCGTGCGGGTTCATACGTTCAAGAGCGGGTTTGAAATCACCCAACGTTCAGTATCATTTTTTACCTGGAGCTATGCGCTATGATGGTCGAGCGGCCTTTGCAGGGGATGGGTTTCAGGTTCATGTAGGCCCCAATAAGCCCAGCAGTCGTGGAAGTATTGCCATACGCTCCAGCGACCCCTTCGAGCCGCCAAGCATTCAGTTCAACTATTTGCAGCATGAGCAGGACAAGCAAGATTGGCGAGATTGCATACGCCTGACACGTGAAGTACTACAGCAACCCGCACTAGGGCCATTCCGTGGTAATGAAATTCAGCCTGGCATGGATATCGAATCTGACGATTCTATTGATAACTGGGTCAAGGCGAATGTAGAGAGCGCCTACCATCCATCATGCACAGTGAAACTTGGAGCCGATGACGACCCTATGGCGGTATTGGATAGTGAATGTCGTGTGCGAGGCTGCGAAGGCTTAAGGGTTGTCGACTCGTCAATTTTCCCGGTGATTACGAACGGTAACCTCAATGCGCCAACCATGATGGTTGCAGAGAGGGCAGCTGATTTAATCCGCAACAGACATCTGCCTGCAGATGATGCACCAGTATGGCAACCAGATGACTGGGAAAACAGTCAGCGCTCGGTCACAGGACACGAGCGCTGAAAGGGATTACCTAAAATTCGTGCTACTTGATTTCGAGTAGTTCGACCTCAAAGACCAACGTTGCACCAGGTCCGATGTTCTGACCAGCACCGCGATCGCCGTAGGCCAGATCTGATGGAATAACGAATCGGTACTTGCTGCCAAGATTCATCAGCTGCAAACCCTCTGTCCAGCCAGGAATAACGCCTTTGAGAGGGAAGGAGGCAGGTTCGCCTCGAGCGATGGAGCTATCGAATTCCGTACCGTCAGTTAGAGTTCCTACGTAGTGAACACTGACGGTGTCATCAATTGAGGGATTAGCCCCTTCTGCTGCAGCCAGCACTTCGTACTGAAGACCGCTTTCCGTGACCATCACCCCTTCTCGTGCTTTGTTAGCTTCTAGAAAGGCCTGACCTGCTACGGAGGCAGCTGCGGTTGCTTTCATAGCCACTTTTTCCTGCTGTGCCTGGAGAGTAACTTGTGCCTCTTCCATGCTCATCTGTGTTTCTTCACCAGCCTGCTGAGCTTTCATTGCCTGGACCAGCAAATCGTAATCAAGATCGCTGTATTGCTTGAGAATGCGTTCGCCGATCATCATGCCTAGGCTGTAACTGATTTTGGCTTCATCGGTATCAAGCACGGCATCCTGTGCGAATGCTGGAATGGCCAGAAGGCTTGAGAGAGCTAGCGTTGTTGCACTGGCCAGTAACGTAATTTTCATCGGGTGATTGAGTCCTGTCATTGGGGGTTATTCATCTGGAAAATCCGGCGCACTATGTCATAAATATTCAGATTGTGCGCTGGATGAACGCTATTTTAACGTGTCAACATGGGTACTTTCAGTGATGTTCCAAGTGGCTGGGTTACTTGATTGTAAAAAGTGTCCCGTTGTCATGTTACTCGAGCGTTCGGACAGGAGCGAGGCTACTTGGTTCTCCAGATGGGCCGGAAAAGTGGCCACAACGTCCCTTTGATGGCCTTCGCAGCGCGTGCTGACTAGTTTGTGAAGACCCATTGTAAAGTTGTCATGCATGTTGCGATGTCGTTCAATACAGCTACTCCACCGTATCAGCGCAGCTTGTTGCAATTTTTCCTGGTTGTCGGGAGTACGGGTAAGCGAACAAGCGCTCGTAAACATCACTGTCGACAGCAGTAATAATTTTCCGACAATCGTAGCAGCTGACATCGATATTCCTCACGCTTGCGTGCGGTATCGGAAGGAGACACCACATTGATCCAAATGGATGTCGGGCTAGCGGCGTGAAATGTCGATTTTCGAGCGACTGAGTTCACTGAACAGGTGACAATGCAAACGGTTTTTTCTTTTTGTGAATCAGTTAACGTTTACCTTTAAATTGTTTGTCGAAGGCGAGAAGGCAGTATTACTAGTGTGCTTAAGGTTGTTTGTCGGCGTTCTTCCGAGCACGGTTGTTGGCGCGTTCCTGGGATTTCCTTTCTTTTCTTGCCTCTTTTTTCTCAGCAAGTTTGGCTAGACGCTCTTCGGTTTCTTTTATCTCCTTGGATCGCATGGTGGGTGTTTCCAAGGTTATTCCACCGAGTAATCCGTCCCTGAATTCTTGCAGAAGGAGTCGACCAGCTCGATCAAAGTCGACCATGCGGCCACCGCTAATGCACCCTCGTTTCTTTCCGATGAATTCGAGGGCTTCCACGCTATCTGCCAACGGCAAATCTTCGCCATAGCGTGCGCGAAGCGCAGAACCGTAGTTTGGGCACAAATGATCCAGTAAATAGCTGGCAACTTCAGCACTATCCATAGCCGTATCTCTGATTGCTCCCGTAGCTGCCAGGCGAAAACCACTCGCTTGGTTTTCTACCTTAGGCCATAGAACACCGGGGGTGTCGCGCAGATTCCAGGTGTCGTTCAATACAATCAACTGCTGTCGCTTAGTGATGGCTGGCTCGTTGCCCGTTTTAGCAACAACTTTGCCAGTTAATTTGTTGATTAATGTTGATTTGCCAACATTAGGGATACCCACCACCATCGCAACTCGAGGTTTGAGACGAGGTTTTAGCGTGGCTGTCACGAGGCCTTTGAGACGCACCGGAATTTCCTTATACCTGGCGGGGTTTTTTGTGGATATTGCTAATGCATCTCTTTTTTCATCGTGGCTGAAAAATTCAAGCCACTCATTGGTACGAGTTTTATCAGCCAAATCCGATTTGGTCAGGACACGCAAAACGGGCTTGTGTTTCGCGATTTCAGCCAACATGGGGTTAACGCTACTCCACGGAATTCGAGCATCGATGACTTCGAGAATGACATCGATCTCTGGAAGCACTTTGGCCATCTCTTTGCGGGCCTTGTGCATATGCCCGGGAAACCAATTGATAGACATTAGCGTTTATTTGTTTTGAAGGTTGAGGCGTTCAATGTCTTAGCACTTTAGTAGTGCTGGCTTTTGTTAATCCTGAGATGCGCTTGCAAGCTCGATTCGATCTGGGAAAATCAGAATTTTTCGCTCTCGGTATAACGAACTCAATGCTTTCTTGAAATTCTTTTTGCTGACTTGAAATATTGCCTGGATGGCTTCTGGCGAACTTTTGTCATTGAGTTCGCAGACACCAGCGTTTTCTTCCAGAAAGGACAGTATGCGAGCCGACAGTTCAGGGTTGAGTTCCTTGGAGCGCAGTTGCAGGGTCAAGTCTATGCGTCCATCATGCCGAACACGTTTTACAAATCCCTCATGCCTATCGCCCACTCGAATCGCCTGGAAAATCTCGTCTTTGTACAACAAACCCAATGCTCTATTGTCGATAACAGCCTTCAGCCCTAAATCGGTGCGTTGAAAAATAAGCAGTGAAACAGCCTGCCAGGGTTTGAAATCATCCGCAGTCTCAGGCATGTGATGATCCAATCTACTGGTGGCGGCAAGTCGCCCTGAATTGTCGACATAGACAAGAACACTCTCATGTCTGCCAATTTCCAATGGGCGCCGCTGTTCTGCAAACGGAAGTAGTAGATTTTTTGATAACCCCCAGTCCATGAACGCACCGGCGTTGGTAATGTCGACAACCTTTAATGATGCACACTGACCTCGTTGCACGAGGGGTATCTTTGTTGTGGCAACAGGTTTTCCTTGGGCATCGGTGAACAGAAAAACGTTAAGTTTTTCGCCCGCTTCAGCTGTAGAAGTTTCGTTTAAATCCAGTTTTACGTGCCCAAGATCACCGCCATCGAGAGTCGTGGACTCTCGATTCGCTTCGAGGATGGTGAGTTGAGCTGTGTGGCCAATTTTCGACATCTTCGCAGTTTAGGCTTGTGTTGCTAGTTATGCCAGTGATGATACGTGTAGGGCGTTATCATGTGACATCCAACACTCTTAATTCGCTGAACCGTCACATTATGTCTTCCCCGCACTCCGGCATATCTCAAACTGTAAAGAAGGTGGGCAAGATCGTCCTGGCGCCGATGGAGGGCGTTATTGACGCCTCAATGCGCAGACTACTCACGGGTATCGGTGGCTATACACGCTGTGTCACAGAATTCGTAAGAGTTACCGATGTTTTGCTGCCGGAAAAAGTTTTTCTAAGATACTGCCCTGAGCTTGAGTCTGGTGGAACTACAGAGTCTGGGATTCCGGTTTATACACAGTTACTGGGGAGTGATGCTAGAGCATTGGCGCTTAATGCTGCGCGAGCTGTGCAAATGGGGGCTCCAGGAATTGATTTGAATTTTGGATGTCCGGCCAAAACTGTTAACAACAGCATGGGTGGGTCGATTCTACTTCGCACGCCTTCTCATGTTGCATTAATTGTTGAGAGCGTCAGAAATGCTGTGCCATCAGACATACCGGTCACTGCCAAAATTCGGCTGGGGTATGACGACAGTGACTTGCTGGCTGACATTGTTGGTGGAATCCGTGACGCTGGAGCGACTGAACTGGCGATTCACGCCAGGACGAAGTTTGACGGCTACAAGCCGCCAGCATGGTGGGCGACCGTAAATCATGTAGTTCCTGAAAATGATCTGACCACCTACATTAATGGTGAGATATGGACTGTCGATGACAGCGTTCAGGCACGAGGTGATAGTGGTTGCACACACATCATGTTGGGCAGAGGTGCTTTGGCTGCTCCTGATCTTGCATTGCGAATTGTTGCAGCTTCATCAGGTAATGAGCTTGAAGCCATCGAATGGTTAACTGTCTCGCACCTGGTAGAGGCGCAATTTTTACGGTCCGATTGTCTGAGCCCTCGTCATATTGGAAATCGTACCAAGCAATGGCTGGCTTATTTAAAGCGAACTTATGAGGAAGCTTCGGAACTCTTCACAAGGCTGCGAACATTACATGATGTATCGGCGATTCAAGCGGCGTTCGCCGAGCATCGAATGTGGTTGAAGGATCTTTCGAAATTCTAGTTTTCTGCAATTGTTAGGCAACCGACATCCGGATCGTTGCTAATATTGAATGAGGGTGTGTCTTTAGAAATGGCGCGAACTGTTTTTTCCATTTTTTTCAGCCATTGGCTGGTTGAGTCACGCTGCTCTTTTGAGAAGGTGCCGATGAGCGTATAGACGGTGTTGCGCCAAAGATTTCTAATTGAGTGCCACTCTTCGGGGTGTGCAACCTCTAATAGGGTCCACAATTTTGTTATGTGGTTTTTCAAATCTTTGTCGTAGGCACGGTTGTCCTGGTTACGAGCAAGCACAAACAGATTGGTATTCCATTCATTTGAGAGCTGGTAGTACTCTTTTCTCAAGCTGACTTGTTGAATTAATCCATCCTGAATAATGTTGCGCTGAGCGGTGGAGAAATCTAGACCGAGTCTTCCAGCCCATTTAACTATGTTTTTCAATCGCCGCTCGACGCGTTCCTCACGTGTTTGCGTCCCATTGCGTTCTCTATTTTTCTGACGCTCGCTGTTGAACCGCTTCTCTATAAAATTAATTTGCGTATCGGTTAAGGACTGGATCAAATCAAAGAGATAATTCCCAGGGTGACATTCGCGAACATTGCGTGAGTACTTTTCAATATTAGTGGCCCATCG
>JBLIIE010000060.1:0-29136 GCA_047634635.1 Granulosicoccus sp.
GGTCTATCTGTGGAGTCAGTTCAGTACCGTCCGGGTACCTGATCTCAGGGTCTCCCATTGCAGAAAGTAAAATTGCATCTGCTTTACGCGCTGCCTCAACTGAGGACTTTGGCAATGCTTCCCCCGTCGCCTGATAGGACTTTGCACCAGCTGGCAACGGAATCATCACAAGCTCAATAGACTCATTTGGACTGGCGTCAGAGACTATTTTGCACGCCTGCACCATAAGATCGCAACATGGCTGAGTGATTTCTGGACCTATTCCATCACCTTCGAATACGGCTATGTTGAATTGTGTACTCATAAGGTGTGCGTCCTGTTAGCTGTCATAGTGAGATCGCAGTAATTGCACTAAGTTAATAAAGCGATGAGAACTTTATAAGTTCTGCCGAATTAAATGAAGCCATTGAGCTCACCCAATGGCACTGACCAATGTGGCATTGCAGCACCGCAAAAATCTGTTTCAAAACAAGGCAATGAATCCCCTAATAGATTGCCTACATACAGGCTCATTCTTTTGGGTCCACCGAAAGCGAGGTTGGATATGTTTTTCATGCATTTGCCTTTTGCATTGTCCAGGTGTTCACGGCCCAGCCTGTTTTCTAAAAATGCTTGCTCAGTCCATTTCAAATGTTCTGCATCACTGTCTTCATACATTATGCTGACTGAGCCAGATCGCGATACGCACAAAATTCGATTACTGACGATGCTTGTGATCCACATTTGTCCCTCTTCATCCAGGGCCAGGCCGTCGGGGTAAGTTCCTGCGCCAAAACTGTTGATAATTTCAGGATGAGTCAAAGCTACGTTCGTGGAGTCAAAACCGCTTAGTCGGAACCGGGTTAGTCGCCTACCAAATGTTTCATTGACCCAGAGCTCCCCACGCTGCTCATCAACCACACATTCGTTGGTGTACCCCAGGCCATCTGCGACAATTCGAGCGTCACTGCTGTCCGGTTCGATGACGGCAATAAAGCCTGAGTTTGCGGCAGCGCGATAATCACTGGCACGTGGTGTTTTGCGAGTGCTCACAGTGACCCAGATACGTTCTCTGCTGTCTTTAACTACGAAATTGGCAGGTGGCATGGGCTGACCTTCGATGGTCAGCGCCACAGCTTCAATTGAGCCATCAGAAAATAGTCGGTATATCCCGCCATCGGTTTCCCCCATATGGGCGAGTAGAATCGTACCTCCATTTTCCAGCGCTATGCCATTCGGGCGAAGAATGTCCTTGTATTGGCTGTAAATGTGATGCGTGTCTCCTGTTGGAGAAATCAAGCTGATTCCGCCACTCAAAGTCCAATTTGGTACGATCAGAAGCCCTGACTGGTGGGCGATAACGCACTCTGGTCGGGATAAATTGTGGCCGATCCAGCGTTCTGGCTGGCGTAATGGGAGGCTTTCTGGTATCACTTTAGTTTTATTGCTGGCACTGATGAATTGGGCACTCGTACCCCATAGTCGCACCATAGAGATAGGCTTGTCCAAGGCCATGCCTATTTCAACTGGTGCGAAGAAGTTCTATACCTGTCGCATTTCTTGAATAGCAGGAGTTAACGTTATGAATAAACCTACTGAGAACGTCGAAATGGCGGATTTAGTTGAGATGGACAAGTCGCATCTATGGCATCACCTGACTCCACACAAGCCGTTGGAGGAAAAAGATCCGCTCGTCATCGTGAAGGGCGAGGGCATGAGAGTTTGGGATCAGAACGGTAAAGAGCATTTGGATGCCGTGTCTGGTGCGGTTTGGACTGTCAATGTCGGTTACGGACGTGAGAGCATCGCTAATGCTGTGCGCGATCAGCTAGTTGAAATGTGCTATTTCGCAGGTTCTGCAGGCAATATCCCGGGAATCAAGTACGCCGAGCGTCTGATCTCCAAGATGCCGGGCATGAGCCGCGTCTATTATTCAAATTCCGGTTCTGAAGCCAATGAAAAAGGCTACAAAATGGTTCGTCAAATTGCAGCAATGCAAAATGGCGGAAAGAAGCACAAAATTCTCTATCGCGATCGTGACTACCACGGAACAACTATCACAGCTTTGTCGAGCTGTGGACAGAATGAGCGCAAGGATCAGTACGGTCCTTTTACTCCTGGCTTTGTAGAGGTTCCACATTGTTGCGAGTATCGCAGCCAGTTTCCTGATGATTCCAACTATGGTGTCAAAATCGCTCGAGAAATTGAGAATATCATCCTCCGGGAGGACCCTGATACGGTTGGGTCAATCGTACTGGAGGCTGTTACGGCCGGTGGTGGTGTGATTACCCCCCCAGAAGGCTATTGGGAGACTGTTCAGGAAATCTGCACCAAGTACGGTGTGCTTCTGCATATTGATGAGGTTGTATGTGGGCTTGGCCGCACAGGCAAGTGGTTCGGCTATCAGCACTACGGAATTAAACCTGACATTGTGACTATGGCCAAAGGTGTAGCAAGCGGATATGCCGCTATTGCCTGCACAGTCACTACTGAAGACGTATTTAATCAGTTTAAGAAAAGCGACGATACCATGGGCTACTTCCGCGACATCAGTACCTTTGGCGGTTGTGCCGCTGGTCCTGCTGCTGCGCTTGAAACCATGCGCATCATTGAAGATGAAAACCTGTTGGAAAACACCGAGAAGATGGGTGACTACCTAATGGAGAAGTTGCGCGGACTGCAGAACAAGTACAAAGTCATTGGTGATGTTCGTGGCAAGGGACTCTTCTGCGGTTTTGAGCTGGTTAAGGATCGCCAGACCAAAGAACCTGTTGATGAGAAAATGCTGATGGCTGTGGCAGCTGATTGCATGGAGCAGGGCGTGGTCATTGGCCGTACCAACCGTAGCCTGACTGGTTTGAACAACACTGTGTGCTTAAGCCCTGCCTTGATTTGCAAGGAAGCAGACATTGACGAAATTGTCACGGCCATTGACAATGCGATGAGCCGTCACGCAATCCTTTGACGATTGATTAGCACGACAACGAATGATCAAGATCTGGGGACGCAAACTCTCATCAAACGTGCAGGCTGTACTTTGGTGCCTGGCGGAGCTGGATCTTGATCACTCGAGAATAGACGCTGGTTGTGTTATTGATATAAAGCGAATACAGCTCGTCCACCGTGATCGTTATTACGATTTGTTGAGCCAGCGATTACCGCTTCAAAAGCGTGTTCTGTACCAGTGAGTTAAGCAGAGCTTATCGACACCCGGTAGAACTATTCAGTGAGTCCTTCAAGAGTCTGGATCATCGGGCCAAGGACAGGTTGTAATATGTCTTGCACACCTGGAATGCTGAGTGCTTTGTCAGCCAACGGCTGAATCCTGCCAATACCACTGCTGATCAGCTTGGCCAGTTGGTTTTTTGCCACCTCAGGAATATTTGGGACACTAAGGACCACTTCGCTCAGGCCTTCACTAACAATTGTCAGTTTAGGTAATGCTATCTTTGCGCTAGATTCGTCGGATACTCCTGCCAGAAGACTGGTTGTAGTGCCGATTGCGCCTCCAATTTTTCTGCTCAACCCACTTAGAGATAACGGCTGTGCTGATTGATCAGTGGCTGCTGTTCCTACAGCTTCTACAGCTTCTACAACTTCTACAGCTTCTACAGCTTCTACAGCTTCTACAGCTTCTACAGCTTCTACAGCTTCTACAACTTCTACAACTTCTACAACTTCTACAATTTCTACAACTTCTGATGCAGATTCAACGCTAGTTTTCAGTGAATCGATAGCTGTATCTGCAGCGTCGGCCAAGGTGTCTGTAGATAGATCGAGCTCATCGGTGAGCGAACTAGCTAAATCGAATGTAGCGTCCGCAGCATCGTTTAATTCTACAACCGCAGATTCAATCGCGCCTTGAGTGGCAGTGCCAACTTGTTCACTGGCGCTGGTCAAAACGTCGACCACCGAGGCAGCTAGCTGCTGACCTTCAATGGGTACTTCCAAAGCAAGTTCCTCAGTGGAACGTTCTTCTTGGGTGCTTGTTGCCGAGACGGCGCTAGAATTCAGGTCTTCCATGTAGCCAAGCCAGACAAGTGCGCCCACTACCATTAACAGAATTAGGGTTTTCCACATCGGAATTAGCCTCCTTGAAGTCGAATGAATTGTGCTGTTTGACACCGAGGTGCAGTCGTCTGTTTGCTGCCGGTGGTTACGAGTTGCGCGCTTCGCCGGATCAATACGCTGCCGAACGCTAACAAGCAATGCGAAGTTTAGCCCTTAGTTCAGGGTATAGGTGTAAGCAACTGTGTCTTTAATTAAAGAGGACGTAATTAATTGTACAAATTACGATCAATGCAACCTATGTTGGGTTTGATCTGCGCGGTAACGGGCCCATTAGTGCATACTCGGTGTTCGTATCCATATATCTTTATGTCTGATGGAAGCATTGTTAACAGGACTACGAGCAGCTGGGGAACCCACACGGCTGCGCCTGCTTGCGCTGTGTGCCCATGGCGAACTAAGCGTTTCAGAACTCACTCAGATTCTCTCTCAGAGTCAGCCTCGCGTATCCCGTCATCTGAAGCTTATGGTGGAAGCAGGATTGCTGACCCGCATTCGCGAAGGATCATTGGTTTTCTATCGAATAGCCCATGCTGATGAGTCAGCACATTTAGCCAGAACGCTTGTCGATCTCCTGCCAGAAGACGACGCTGAACTAAATCGTGATTTGACGAGACTGAATATGATTCGGCAGAAACGGGCGCAGTTGGCTGACAATTATTTTCAGGAAAATGCAGCGCATTGGAGTAAGGTTCGTGCGCTTCATGTTCCGGAAACAGAAGTGGAAAGCCGGCTGTTGGAAATGGTGGGTAGCGAGCGAATTGAAACTTTTCTGGATATCGGGACTGGAACCGGGAGAATACTGGAACTCTTTGCTGGCCAGGTCGATCGAGGTATTGGTCTGGATTTAAGCAGTGAGATGCTTGCTATTGCCCGCGCACAACTCGAAAGTGAAGATTACCGGCACATTCATATTCGCAAAGGGGATATGTACAACATGCCGTTAGACAACTCATCAGTCGATCTTGCGACTCTTCATCTGGTACTTCACTACACTTTGGAACCTGCTGCCGTGCTCGCTGAAGCTGCTCGAACATTGAAGCCGGGTGGTCGCTTGATTATTGTCGATTTTGCAGCACACCACGAGGAGCACTTGCGCACTGAGCATCAGCATCAGCGATTGGGCTTCAATGACGCTGAAATACTCCAAGCTATGGAAAAGGCCGGATTGTCGCTAAATTCCACTGAGTCTATGGTGGGAGACCCCTTAACGGTTAAGCTCTGGCAGGGTTCAAAGAAAGATTAGCTTCTGAGTAAATTGTTAGAGACATCCGCAATGATGCTACCGATAGTTGCGCAATCTTCAACCGAAAAGGTTAGCGGTAAGCGACAGTCATAAAGGCGCTTTAACAGATCATCGGTATTTGGGAGTGAGGTCGCTTCTATGTATTGCCAGCTGTCGTAGCGGCTGGTGTAGGCCTTGGGCTCTTCAGCACCAAACCATTTTATATCCACTCCTCGGTGGGCACAGGTTTCCAGAAAAGCCACGTTTTGCTCGTCGCTGAATAGGGGAATCTGAAACTGGATGGAGCTTGGAACCTCGTAGGCGTCAGGGTGTCTTTTAGGAAGTAATATGGCATTAGTATTGTGCAAAAGCTGGCCAGAGAACGCATTGTATCGTTCATTCCAACGACGACCGTTATCGTCTAAGGCCCTTAATTGAGGGCGAAGAATTGCTGCGCGCAAATTATCCATGCGTCCGCTACAGTTTGGTGTCGTGAGCTTTATTTGGTCGAATACGTCTACCGTAGGTGCGGCGACATGGCGCTCGAACAGCATATAAGAACCGGAAAGAACGATCGCTTTGGCCATAAGTTCATCATTGTCCGAGGTGAGTAAGCCACCTTCACCAGAATTGACGTGTTTGTAAGTCTGGGTGCTAAAGCAGGCCATAACACCGTGTGAGCCACTCTTTCGCCCGTTAAAAGTGGCGCCCATGGTGTGCGCACAGTCTTCGATGAGCGCGACTCCATACTTCTCGAGCAAGAAACAAAGTGCCTCCATGTCAACTAAGTGACCACGCATGTGAGAAAGCAACAACAGACGAGAGCCAGATTGCTGAATCATGATTTCCAGATGCTCAAGGTCAATCACCAGATCCCTGGTAGTTTCCACGAGCACAGGTTTAGCACCTACAGCCTGTATTGCACCGGGTACAGGAGAAAGTGTAAATCCGTTACTGAGCACGGGGTCTCCAGTCTCTAAGCCCCACGCTCTTAGAGCCAGTTGAATCGCGTAGCCACCGGAAGCACAGGCGAGACAGAAACGTTGCTGCTGGTAACTCGCATATTCGATCTCCAATTCAGCGGTTTCGGAGAGTTCATCAGGTGTAGCGACGTTGTATCGATGCAGACGGCCGCTCTGCAAGACCGCAATAGCCGCCTTAATTGCATCCTGGGGGATAGCCTCTTGTTGGGTGAAATTACCTGTAAAGCTTAGTGGCGGTTCTACACGGTTCATAACTTACTCGGACGGCTTACGCTTTAACGGATTGTTTTAACATTCGGGATACGATAAGTGCGACAAACGCTCCTGCTATCGAGCCGATCAGATGGCCTTCCCAGGATACTCCGCGCTGGAAGGGCACGATACCTTGAAGGATTGTTGATGCGTACAGTAGTCCAACTATCACGGACAATACGACGGACTGTAAGCGTTTTTCGAATATTCCTGCACACACGTGAAAAGCAATAAGCCCAAAAACCAGACCACTAGCACCAATGTGCAATGCAGTTCTTCCGAACAACCACAGACCAATTCCACTTAGTAAGGTGATAATGATAACAATAGCGCCGCTGTTGGCTCTGGAACCTGCCAACAACATCATGGTTACGGCAAGCGGGATCGTATTACCGAGTAAATGCTTAAAATCACCGTGCAAAAAAGGCATGGTGACTATACCTGCCAATCCACGCAGGGTCCGGGGTACCAGGCCATAGGTTTCCAAGGGCAGGAAGCTATCAAGCGCAAAGATGATCCAGATCAGGGCGATAAATATTCCGACGCCAGCTAGATCACGCTTTATAGAGTGAATGTTACGTGAATCAATAAGACCTGACATGATGATTAGGCGAGCATGTGTCTCAGTTTAGAGGCAGCGATACTAAGTTGATCTGTAGAAGGGGTTTGTTCCATATCGCCTTTGAGGACTGCTGAAAAGGTCTCTCGACTCAATGAAAGTCTGGATGCATCTAGAGGTGCCAGATTCAGTATTTTAATCATTTCTTTAACATCGTTTTGCACATCACCTGTGTCGACGCCTAAATCGAAAAGTGAGTTGCTTTCGTTTTCAGAGCTGGGAGAGCTTTCAGTGGTTTCCGACATTGCGGTTGCTACACTGACTTCGGTCTTTGTGTGGTTTTCCTGGATTTGTGCAGCCGGTGCGCGTGAATCATGCTGAGAAGCTTTGCCTGTAACAAATTTCACAAGGACAAAAGCTATTGCAGCGAGGATGAGTAGAGTAACTAGCCACATAATTATTTCTCCAAGACACGAACGCTAAAGGGTTAGATGAAACCACACAATACCTTCAGAGCATGGATTCTGGGCACATAAACTTTTTTACCAGAGACTGATTAAGACACTTTAATATAAATGTGCGGGTTGAATGCGAATTCTCAGCCTATAAACTCTTACCTTAACCTAAACCACCCGAGCCTTGAAACCTGATGGTCCGACCCGACAAATCTATTGTCAAGCGATTCGAAAGCCTGAAAAGTCACTTGGAGCGGGAAAACCCCGTTCTCATCGATGCTATCGGAGGATTTCGCAAACTCGACGCCATAGGATATAAAACCGGGCTGATTAACACTGATGATTCCTACGCTATGAAGATCTCATGGTGGCCTCTGGTATCAATGCTGGGTGTGTTTTCGGCCGGCAAATCATCATTTATAAACAGCTACCTTGGTCGGGATTTACAGAAAACCGGAAATCAGGCGGTAGATGACAAGTTTACTGTGGTTTGCTACGGCGAAGAAAATGCGGGACGCGTTCTACCTGGCTTGGCACTAGATGCCGATATGCGGTTTCCATTTTATCGAATAAGCAATGAAATTGAGAAAGTAACTGCTGGAGAAGGGCGTCGTATTGATGCCTATCTGCAACTTAAAGTGACTGACTCGGAGGTTGTAAGAGGGAAGATATTGATTGACTCCCCCGGCTTTGATGCAGACGAACAGCGTACGTCGACGCTTAAGTTAACTAACCATATCATGGACATATCTGATTTGGTGCTGGTCTTTTTCGATGCCCGACACCCCGAGCCAGGTGCAATGCAAGACACCTTGACCCACCTGGTGGAAAATACCATTGGCCGCAACGACAGCAACAAATTTCTCTTCATTCTGAATCAAATCGATACAGCAGCGCGCGAAGACAACACTGAAGAAATTGTAGGGGCCTGGCAGCGAGCGCTATCGCAAAAAGGACTCACAGCAGGACGATTCTTTACCATTTACAACAAAGACAGAGCCTTGCCTTTCGAAAACGATGCAGTACGACAGCGTTTTGAGTCCAAAAGAGACAGCGATTTTGCGGAAATTGAAGATCGTATCCGACAGGTCGAGGTGGAACGGGCGTACAGAATAGTCGGCAGTATGGAGAAAGAGGCCTATTCGATTCGGGATGAAGCTATTCCTGCTATCTCAAGGCTGAAGGACCTATGGGCCAAGCGAGTATTGAGGTTCGACGCTATTATTCTGGGTATTTTGGCGGCGGGCTTTTTTACGACATCGATAGTCACAGGTACGATAGGGAGTCTGTTGTCCTTCATTGCTGCTGCATTTACTGACCCAACCTTGCTGCTTGTGTCTTTTGCTGGGCTTGCTTTACTAGTCGGAGCAGTTCATTTTCTCGTTCGAAAAATGGTCTCGCAATTCATGGCTACAAGAATTAGCGGTACCGATGACGAAGCCTATGCAAAGGCGTTCAGATTCAATACCCGTTTTTACCGATCTGTTTTCAGCCGCAAACCAGTAGGCTGGAATTCCCGCTCTCGTAAATCAATAGATGAGGTCTTGGAACATGCCTCAGATTTCGTTGAGTCACTCAACGATCAATTCACAAACCCATCAGGTTTGCCGAGAGACTAGTGAGCCATTGGATTACCCAGTTGCTCCGCTAGTATCCATTCACGAGCATTGAGCAACACTTGAAATGATCTAGATTGATTGTTTCAAGTGTTGCCAGTGAAGTTTTATTCTCCGATTTTCTCGGTAGTGCTTGCGACAGTTTCTCGGACTTCAGCGGTTTTCCCAACAGGTGCGACATCTGCCACTTTCTTTGAGGCGAATGATGAACCACCACGTGCTTGATCGTCCTTGTTTGCCAATGATCTGACTGTGCTTTTTAACTGGCTAGGCTGACGTTGTGAAACTTTGGCGTCTTCTATTACTGGCTTTGGTTCAGTAGAAGGTGTCGCAGCTTTTGGCTTAGCCTTAAGTGCAGGTTCAGCTTTTGGAGCGGCCTTAGGTGCTGGTTCTATTTTCGGTTCAGCTTTTGGAGCGGCCTTAGGTGCTGGTTCTATTTTCGGTTCGGCTTTTGCAGCGGCCTTAGGTGCTGCGTCTACTTTTGACTCAGCTTTTGGAGCCGCTTCAGGTGCTGGTTCTACTGTCGGTTCAGCTTTTGCAGCGGCCTTAGGCGCTGGTTCTACTGTCGGTTCAGCTTTTGAAGCTGCCCTAGGCGCTGATTCTACTTTTGACTCAGCTTTTGGAGCTGCCCTAGGCGCTGATTCTACTTTTGACTCAGCTTTTGGAGCGGCCCTAGGTGCTGCTTCTACTTTTGACTCAGCTTTTGGAGCGGCCCTAGGCGCTGATTCTACTTTTGACTCAGCTTTTGGAGCGGCCTTAGGTGCTGGTTCTACTTTTGACTCAGCTTTTTGAGCGGCCTTAGGTGCTGGTTCTACTTTTGACTCAGCTTTTGGAGCGGCCTTAGGTGCTGGTTCTACTGTCGGTTCAGCTTTTGCAGCGGCCTTAGGTGCTGGTGCCACTTTTGACTCAGCTTTTGGAGCGGCCTTAGGCTCTGTCATTGGAGCAGCTTTTGGCTCAGTGATCGAAGTAGACGAGGAATGATCTTCCTGCGTCTCTATATCTGAGGCAGACTCGTCATCACCTTGTGCTGCCGCTGCCTTTTTACTGTTGACGCGTTCGCGTCGGCGGCTACCACCTCGGCGTTTGGGTTTCAAATCGTCAGCAGTAGAATCCGAATCGGCTGAGTCTGCAGCATTAACCGAGGATGCGGAAATTTCTTCGCTAATTGTAGATTCAGCAGTGGCTTGCTGATTAATCTTCAATTCTGGTTCATTAGCAGCCTCTTGACGGGCACTTGCCAAAGTAGTATCCCCCGGCGTATTAGCCTTATTACTTCCTGAGTCGGACTCAGAATCGGCACGAGACTCTTGGACATCTGCAGACAATCCAGGTTTTCCAGCTTGCTGCTCACTTATTGCCGAACCTTCTGATTCAGCATTACCTGCTGAAGTCGCTGACGGTTGTGAATCAATAATTTTCGATTCGCTATTTGCCGGTGTAACTGCTTTAGCTTGACCACTGGCACTTGCAGCTTCTGTGGCCGCAGGAGCCTCTGATGCAGGTTTGTTTGACTGGGAACCATCGTTAGGCGTGGAAGCAGCCGTCACAGCTACAGCGGCTATGGTTGGATCGCTTGGCTTAGTATCAGCGCTGCCATCGGCATCGCTCACAGCATCTGTTGATTCAGCGTTCCTTTCTGCTCCCCGACCCCGTCCACGACCACCGCGACGTCCACCTCTGCGTCCGCGTCGGCGTGCGCCCTCGTCGCGCTCTTCTTCGCTGGAGTGGTCGGTTGTGCTATCTGCAGGTACTGCATCAACCGCGCTCTGATCAGCCGTTTCCAAAGCGTTATTGGTGCTGTTTTCAGTAGCTTCTTCTGTACCTGCTGTACGTTCCTGCTTACGACCTCTGCCGCGTCCGCGTGAGCGAGACGAACGTGGGTTCGCGCTTTGATCGTCTTTGTCGGTGTTATCCGCTTCTGAGTTTTCCTTGTCAGCAGATTTTACGTTCTTGCGTTCGCCTTTATTCTTTTCATCGGCATTGTCAGCGGACTTGCCTTTTTGAGGGTTCTTACGCCCTGCATTGCGGCCTTCCGCTGTAGTTTCTGTTTTGTCACCTTCTTGTTTGTTTCGATTTCGTCCACCGCGCCCGGCTGATCGCTTGTTACGGTTTTGATTGCGATTGCCTTCGTTGTTTGGTTGTCGAGATCTAGAAGGTTTATTCTCAGCAGGTGTAGCTTCTGCGCTGGCTTCATCCGAACTGGCAGCACTGGTGCCGAAAAGAGAGGTCATGGCTCCGATAATGCGTCTGAACCCACCTTTATTTTGTGGGGCCTCAATCGGCGCAGCAACTGCTTGCATCCGGTGTGCTGGAGTCGGTGCTGGTGCTTGAGGCACCACCGTTTTGACTGCAGCGATTTCGGTCTTTTTCTCGTCTTTACTGTCTTGTGGGGAATAGGTTTCCGAATTGTCTGCTGCTAACTCGTAACTCTTTTTGGCCGTCGTCTCTTGCTCGGCATCACTCATACGGATGCGTTCGATGGTGTAGTTAGGTGTTTGCATTGATGTGTTTGCAACAATTAGCAATGTCACTGAATTTCGAACTTCTATTTCTGAAATATTCTGGCGCTTTTCATTTAGTAGGTAAGTCGCAACCTCAACCGGTACATCAGCGAGTACACGATCGGTGTTGTCCTTCATTGCTTCCTCTTCAACGAGGCGCAATATAGACAATGCAGTGGATTCGATGCCCCGGATGGTTCCATGGCCATGACAACGGGGGCATACATTTTCTGATGACTCGCCCAGCGACGGTCTGAGTCTTTGACGTGACATCTCCAATAGGCCGAATTTGGAAATACGGCCTATCTGTACCCTAGCGCGATCTTGTTTCAACGCGTCTCGAAGACGGTTCTCCACGGCTCTCTGATGTTTAGCTGCCATCATGTCGATAAAATCGATGACGACCAGGCCGCCTAAATCACGGAGGCGAAGTTGACGCGCTACCTCATCAGCAGCTTCAAGATTCGTGTTGGTGGCAGTCTCTTCGATATCGTGGCCCTTGGTAGCTTTGGCCGAGTTGATGTCGATAGAGATGAGTGCCTCTGTATGGTCGATTACCAGTGCGCCACCAGAGGGTAGGCGGACCTCACGCCGGAAGGCTGATTCTATTTGAGACTCAACTTGGTAGCGATTAAATAGGGGTACGTCATCTTGGTACAGCTTGAGTTTCCGTTCATTTTGAGGCATATACAGGCGGATAAAATCTGCCGCCTGTTGGTGGGTTTCTGCTTCGTCAGCAATGATTTCACCAATATCACCGCGAAAGTAATCGCGTAGGCCACGCACAATAATGTTGCTTTCCTGGTAGACGAGGAAGGGGGCTTTCTTTTCTCCAGCGGCTTCCTGTATCGCTGTCCAGATGGCCGCCTGATAGTCCAGATCCCATTGAAGTTCTTCGGTGGTTCTGCCAATGCCGGCGGTACGCACGATAGTTCCCATGCCATCAGGAACGTCGACGTCAGACATGGCGGCCTTAAGTTCGGATCGGTCATCACCTTCGATACGGCGAGATACCCCCCCAGCCCGAGGATTGTTTGGCATCAGAACAAGGAACCGGCCAGCCAGGCTTATAAACGTAGTTAGTGCCGCACCTTTGTTGCTGCGCTCTTCTTTCTCTATCTGAACAACAATTTCTTGACCTTCTTTGATGCAATCGCGGATATTTGGCCTGCCACCATTTTCAGACTTTCTAGCATCCTTTCTAAGGTATTCTTTGGCGATTTCCTTGAAAGGGAGGAAGCCATGGCGATCTGAGCCGTAGTCCACAAATACCGCTTCGAGACTAGGCTCTACACGGGTGATTTTGGCTTTGTATATGTTGGATTTTCGTTGTTCGCGTGATTTGTGCTCTATGTCGAGATCGACTAGCTTCTGGCCATCAACTATGGCAACTCGCAACTCCTCTGGGTGGGTTGCATTGATCAACATTCTTTTCATTATTAATTCGGTCCATTGCGGACCCTGCCGGCTTCGGCGGTTTTCCGAGATGCGCGCACGCCTGCTGGACTCGGGGTGTAAACCAGAGAATCAGTAACAGACAAGCTTTAGTGTAAGCGCTAAGCATCGGGGGAGCCGGGTAGGCGGAATCCGTATTATTGTTTGTAAAAAAAACAAGCCTCGCTTTAGCGGGCTTCGCAAGTCGAGTTCATGATGGGCTTCCTGCCCCGGTGACTCGACGATAAAAATTCACTAAGTGTTTTGTTCGGTTTTCTGGCTTTCCCGGAAGTGGCGTCAGAGTCGTTGTTCGACCTTTAAACCTCGGAATAGTAGATGCCTACGTAAATCTATTTGGCACCAATTACCCGTATGACCGATAATGTCAGTGTTGTCGGTTAGTTAAATCCATCAACTGACCGACTCCCTAATATAGCAGTGACTATACTTTTCAGCAAACATAGTTACAGCTTTGCTAATACGAACGAACACTTTGAACGTGTAACGGTAAACAGCAAGAAACATGCAAATTCATGTCAGAACCTGAAAATTCCGATAAATCTACTGATTCGCGAGCTGTGTCAAAAAAACGGCACGTGCGTGTTACAGATGATCAGGATGGGCAGAGAGTGGATAATTTCCTTATTCGCGAGTGCTTAGGTGTCCCTCGAAGTCATATCTACAGGTTAATTAGAACGGGAGATGTTCTAGTCAACGGAAGGCGTGTAAAGCAGACTCGAAAGCTGGTGGCAGGTGAGCAGGTTCGTATTCCAGCATTAAGGGTTGAGGTTCGATCCGAAGTGCATGTTCCTGACAAGTTAGCGAAAACGGTGGCAGCATCGGTCATTTTCGAGCATGATGATTTTCTGATTTTGAACAAGCCTGCCGGGATCGCAGTTCACGGTGGGAGCGGACTTGCGTTCGGTTTGATTGATGGTCTTCGGCAAAGTCGTGATGATTCCAAGCTCTCACTGGCTCATCGGCTTGACAGAGCTACAAGCGGTTGTTTGCTGGTAGGCAGAGGCCTTGCGGTAACTCGTGAATTACAGGATCTGTTTCGACAGAGAGAAATTGATAAGCATTATCTCGCATTGGTGGATGGTCAATGGCCGGAGTCTTTGGTCAGAGTGGATGCATCTCTGCTCAAAAATGTAGAGCACGCCGGTGAACGTCGTGTTGTGGTTGACTCGTCTGGACAATCAGCTCTGACCCATTTCAGTATCCGGCAGCGCTACTCAACAGCGACAATGCTGGATATCAAGCTTGATACGGGCCGGACACATCAGATTAGAGTTCACTCTCGTCACTCAGGGCATGCGGTTGTGGGGGATAGTCGCTACGGAGATAATCGTCGGAACGCACATTTTAAGAAAATTGGATTGAACAGGCTTTTTTTACATTCCAGCGAACTAGCATTTAAATGGCGCGGCGAGCGCATTCAGGTAATGGCCCCGGTAGGTGACAGCTGGACACAAGCCTTAAATGCACTGCAAGCTCGTTGAGCCTCTTCGTTTTTTAACCCTTATCAACAGACCTCATCTTTATGAACGACATCGTAATTACTGGTGCCGCCAGAACTCCAATAGGTTCTTTTCTGGGCACCCTCTCGTCAGTTCCCGCACAGGAGCTTGGTGCTATTGCCATTACCGAAGCCTTAAAGCGATCCTCGATTTCAGGAAATGATGTCTCAGAAGTAATTTTCGGACAGGTACTAACTGCTGGTGCCGGGCAGAACACAGCCAGGCAGGCTGCAATGTTGGCGGGTATACCGGCATCAAGCACAGCCGTTACGATCAACCAAGTGTGTGGTTCTGGATTACGTTCAGTGGCCATGGCTTTTCAGGCGATCAAATCAGGTGACAGCTCCATTGTTGTTGCTGGAGGTCAGGAAAACATGAGTCTGTCGCCTCATTGCGCAACGCTAAGAACAGGTCACAAAATGGGAAGCGCCGATTTTCTGGACACCATGATTAAGGACGGATTGTGGGATGCCTTTCACGACTACCACATGGGTACCACTGCAGAAAATGTTGCCAGTGCCTACAGCATTACTCGTGAAGAGCAAGACGCATTCGCGGCAGCTTCCCAGCAAAAGGCTGAGGCGGCACAGAGTGCAGGCAGATTCGTCGATGAAATCGTCCCAGTTGTGGTTAAAAATCGTCGAGGCGATACTGTTGTAGATACTGACGAATACATAAAGCCCGGCACCACTGCAGAGTCACTCGCCACATTACGACCAGCTTTTTCTCAAGATGGATCAGTGACTGCGGGAAACGCTTCAGGCTTGAATGATGGTGCAGCGGCATTGGTACTCATGAGCGCTGACGAGGCCGCGAAAAGAGGAATTACTGCGTTAGCAAAAGTGGTTAGTTGGGCAACTTCTGGTGTTGATCCGGAGGTTATGGGAACCGGCCCGATTCCAGCGAGTCGTGCTGCTCTTGAGAAGGCAGGGTGGTCTGTTTCGGATCTGGATCTTATCGAGGCGAACGAAGCGTTTGCGGCACAAGCCTGTGCAGTAAATAACGATCTAGGTTGGGATGCCGCCAAAGTAAATGTCAATGGTGGTGCTATTGCACTTGGGCATCCTATCGGTGCATCCGGTGCGCGAGTATTAGTTACATTGTTGCATGAGATGCAAAGGTGTGATGCCCGTAAGGGGTTGGCAACTTTATGTATCGGAGGTGGAATGGGGATCGCTCTTTGCGTCAGTCGTGATTAACTGTGATCAACGATTCTTTTTTGTCAGCTTGTCGGTGAGAGCCCTTGGTGCCGCTGTTCCTGATCCAGTGGTTGGGCTGGTTCTTCTGTTTGGGTATTTATTCTTCAAAGGCTCCACACCTCAGAAACGAACTGATGTAGCTTTTAGCTTGCTGAACAATTTGTCGTAAATGTTTGTTCCAGCAGGAACGGGTGTGATGGTGCATTTCTAATTATTGAGTTCAGATGCTCTGCCTATAGCAATTACTCTGATAGTGAATACTTTACTAACTATTGCGGTACCGGCGTTCATCATGCGCTAAGCGCCGTGGTATTCCCTAGTGAATGATTCGATAGCTTAGTTGTATTAAACTGCATCAAAATCTAACACGACTTTCTTGCACGTGGGTTGAAGCTGACAGGCGAGTACAAAACCTTCCTTTAATTCCCAAGGTTCCAGAGAAAAGTTCTGCATCATATTTCCCGTGCCTTCCGAGAGTTTGCACCGGCATGTGGCGCACATTCCATTTGCACAGGAATAAGGTACATCGAGACCTGCCTTAGATGCCGCATCAAGTAAGGATTCGTTGTCACTCATGGTAAATGAACGTCGTGAACCGTCAAGTATTATTTCCACTGTGGCTTGAACGCTACTGCCATCATTAGTAGTAGATTTGTTTGCGTCGCCTGCTGTACGAAGCGGCGTCGATGGTGTGAATAGCTCGAATTTAATTCGGGACTTTTCCACACCCAGATGCAGCAGTGCAGAGGAAACTGCTTCAATCATGGGTTGTGGGCCACAGATGTAAATGGCATCGTAAGCGATCGGCGTGATCAATCCACGCGTTGTCATTGTTTCCAGTTTCTCAGCGTCAAGGCGACCATTGAATAGTTCGACATCCTGCGATTCTTCATCCATCACGTGCGTAAGCAGGAAGCGCGTCATGTAGTTATCCTTCAAGTCATCAAACTGCTGTCTGAACATCACGCTCTGTGTGTTTCGGTTGGCGTAACACAAGGTTACTAGGCTATTGGACTCCTTCTCGAGTACCGAGCTGGCTATCGATAATATCGGTGTAACTCCTGAGCCTGCCGCTAAAAGAAGGTAACTATGCGAACCTCCGATCGATGCAATAAATCGTCCTTGCGGCGTCATAACCGAAATTTCGTCACCTTTTTTTAAGGTCTGAGCATAGTTAGAAAACAGGCCGTCTTCGATACGTTTTATACCTACCGAAAGATGGGGAGATCCTAACGGTGAGCATATTGAATAGGAGCGTCGGGTGTCGTGTCCATTGATGGTTGAACGCAGGGTAAGGTATTGACCGGGAATGAAGGCATAGCTTTCGGTGAGTTCAAGTGGTATTCGAAAACTGAGCACGACAGATTCCAACGTGTCTTGCTGTACATCGGTGACTTCGAGTGTGTGAAATTGAGGTGTGGCTGTTGTCTGATTCATGAGAAGTTGCTTATTGCGTTTAACTTATTACCCAGCATTAGGGTAGGCCCTACAAGCATTTAAAATAGTCGAATGGTTCGCTGCAGGCTCTACATTGATAGTGCGCCTTGCAGGCAGTGGAACCGAATTCGGAAATCAATGTTGTGTCGTTAGAATCGCAAACTGGGCAGGCCACTACAGGGCTGGTAAATAAAGCGCGCTTACTGTGATTGGATTTTTCAGGTGGAGCTATCCCATAGGCTTTGAGCTTGGACAGCCCTTGTTCAGTGATCCAATCGGTCGTCCAGGCAGGGCTCAAAACACGCTCTATTCTCACGGAATACCCTGCGCTCTCTAAAGCTTCTTTCACCAGATTTTCGATTGCCAGCACCGCAGGGCAGCCGGAGTAGGTCGGTGTTAATTTGGCTATTACGGTTCCCGTATTGTCAATCTCGACAGCCCTGAGAATACCAAGATCGCCCACGGTAACGGCCGGTACTTCGGGGTCTAGGACACTAGCGGCTATGTTCCACGCTTGTTGCTGCGAAGACTGTTGTGCTCGCTCAGGAATCTGCCCTAGACCAACAACAGTCTCGGGTTTAGCGCGCTGAATTGGTCTTTGCCAGTGGATGGGTTCGGAGTTCATATTCTATACACCGACTACCATTGCAGGTTGGGGTAGCTGCGTTGAATAAATTGCAGTTCTGTTAGCAGATAACCCATTGCTTCCGTGTGTCTACCGCTGCGGCCACCGGTATGGCCGCAACGGTAATCGCCTAAGGTTACGTTGGCCTGAGACAGTATTTTGTTGATATCTAACAGCCAATCTGACTCAAACGAGGCTGGATCTGGAAGTATGGCCTTACTCGCATTGTCTTGTGTAACCGCATCAATCTCGAAGAATTCACTCACATAGGGTGTTAGTTGTTCCAGCGCAGTGACTGTTCGGCTTGCACTCTCATCAGTACCGTCACCCAGACGTATTACCCATTCTGCGGAGTGTCGGATATGATACTCAGATTCCTTAACGGCTTTGCCCGCAATTGCTGAGATGGTATCGTCTGTCGAGCTCATCGAAGCGTGCCAATATTTTTGCATGAAAAGGGAAAAGAACAACTGTCTTAACATCGTATGGGCAAAGTCTCCATTGGTTCGTTCGCACATTAATAAATTAGTGTACTCACGCTCTATGCGGTTGTAGGCAATTGCGTCTTCATCGCGTCCCTCGTTTTCAATTTCCCCCGCATAAGTGTAAAGCGCTCTGGCTTGACCAATAAGGTCCAAAGCTATGTTTGGCATAGCCAGATCTTCTTCGAGCATTGGCGCATGCCCACACCACTCAGATAGCCTGTGGCCGAGAATAAGGTGGTCATCGGCCAAGCGAATAAGCTGCGTGACGATAGGTGAAATGCCGAGAGTTTCCAGTTTGATATTCATGTGGTTCATTACATATGTCCAACATCATCCGGTATATCGTAAAAGGATGGATGGCGATAGATTTTGTCTGCCGCTGGGTCAAAAAAAACGTCTTTAGATTGAGGGTCGGATGCCACAATTTCTGATGAGGGAATAACCCAAATAGATTGACCCTCTTCTCGGCGCGTATAAACATCACGAGCTGCACTTAATGCAAGGGTGGCGTCGGCTGCGTGTAGTGATCCGCAGTGACGATGCGCCAAACCGTTTCTGGGGCGAATGAAGACTTCCCACAGTGGTGTTTGAACGATGTCATTCATTTTGTATTTATGAGCCCTTAGCTTGCGTGGCGTAGAGTTATATTTTGGCTGCGTTGCTTATTGGCATACGCAAGTGCTGCGTCTCTAACCCAGGCTCCTTCCTCCCAGGCTTTGGTTCTCGCGGCTATTCTCTCTTTATTCATCGGGCCATGGCCATTAACGACTTTCCAGAATTCCTTCCAGTTTATTTCACCAAAGTCATAGCCACCTTCACCGTTGAATTTCGAGTCGTTCCATTTTAAATCGGGATCTGGAATAACGAGACCAATGTGCTCTGCCTGCTTAACAGTGGCATCTACAAATTTTTGCCGTAATTCATCGTTCGTAAAGCGTTTTATTCTCCAGGTTTTTGATTGATCGCCGTGCTGACTATCGCTGTCCGGAGGCCCGAACATCATGAGGCTAGGCCACCACCATCGATTGAGTGATTCCTGCGCCATCTCCTTTTGAGCATCTGATCCTTTGCAAAGACTCATCATCAATTCATAACCTTGGCGTTGATGAAAGCTCTCTTCCTTACAGACTCTAACCATAGCTCGAGCGTAGGGGCCGTAAGAGCATCGGCACAATGGAACCTGGTTCATGATTGCAGCTCCATCGACTAACCAGCCTATGGTTCCCATGTCTGCCCAGGACAGAGTCGGGTAATTAAAGATTGATGAATATTTTGATTTTCCTGACAGCAATTCTTCCGTCATTTGCTCGCGTGAAATCCCTAAGGTTTCTGCAGCGGAGTAAAGATACAAGCCATGGCCACCTTCATCCTGGACTTTAGCTAGTAGAGCTGTTTTGCGACGTAATGTTGGTGCACGAGTTATCCAGTTTGCTTCAGGTAGCATACCTACTATTTCAGAATGCGCGTGTTGTCCTATTTGCCGTATGAGTGTCTTTCGGTATGCCTTAGGCATGGGGTCGTTGGGTTCGATTTTTTGATCGGCATCTATTCGCGCTTGAAAAGCTGCGAGGAATTCTGGTGTTTCGGCAGTGTTTTGAACAGTTTCCCTGGCAGTGTCCAGTGTGTTGTCGTTAAGACCTTGAGAGTACATTTTTCATATCCTCTTAATGTGACCAGATGCCGCTTTGCGCATCTTTTATGCCGGTGGTGTTGTGTATAGTTCTAGTTAGCGACAATATATTACGAAAATATAGCTTTGTGCAATTTATTGTAATGTTTAGATCACAACGAACCGGTCTGTCAAAAGTCGAATCCCCTCATTTGAAGTCGGCACTTCCCACCATTGTTCACTTCTCTCCACTAATTGTGGGTAAATTGAACAAATAGCTTCATGGCAGGTGGTACCGGGCCAATCGACTGGCAACAGGCCCTGTGGCATCAACGGATGGCGTAACACCATCCGTCGCCAGGCGTGAATCAGCAAAAATCTGGTTGTAAGAGCGCACAGGGGCGACATCAGCCTGATCGCATCTCTGTCTTTGGTAATTGGTTTTATATCCTCCAGAAAATCCCGATAGTGCTTCGCCAGATTGTCGGGCAATAGAGTCTCTAGAACCCAACCCGGTGCGTCGACCGCTGTCGTTGGGAAAAGCATAATATTTGCGTCAGAAAAGTGATGGGCATCTTCGTCATTGATCAGCTGCCAATGTTTACTTAGCGGAAAGCCCAAGGGCATTTCATCCTTGGTGTAGCTCACTGGCTTGTCAAAATAACCAAGATTCCATTGGGCTGACTGCGAGACAAATGAATGGCTATAGATTCGCTCAGTTGCTGCCAGAAACGACGTTTTTCCAGAATTGCTCAACCCGTAAAAAGCGTGCCTACCATCCTTATGACGCTCAACCCATCCCTCCTTGGCTAACCTGGATAGTGCAGTACGAACGGCATTCTCTTCAACTCCTGCCTGCCTGGTTAATGACAGCAGCTCCTGAACCGATATAGTTTGCTGGCGCGGCTGAACAAGATCTCCAAAGATGGAGATAACCACTGACCAGACACGAAGACGCCCTGAGCCGTGCAGGCGTGTAAGGAACGGTTTGAGTAAAGGATCAGGTTCAGACATGGTAGCCGGGTCAGTTCGTTCGCTGAATCAATGGATCAATCAAGTGTAACTGTTCATTGTTTGAAGCTCATAGGTTGCTACTTGTTCATCGTCTTGATTTGTAATGGCAACATGCCAGCGTATTTCACCGTATTCGGTGGTACGGGGAGTTTTGCGACGAACCACTATTTGCACACGTATTTTATCACCAGCAACAACGGGTTTTTTAAAAGTCAGGTTGTTAAGACCTGTATTTGCGAGTACGGGTCCTGGGCTTGGTTCGACAAACAATCCTGCAGCAAAACTGAGCAACAGATACCCGTGGGCAACACGTCCGGGGAAAAAAGGATTGGCTGCGGCTGCCTTTTCGTCCATGTGCGCATAAAATTCATCCCCAGTGAATTCTGCAAAGTGTTGTATATCCGAAATTGTTATTGTTCGATACGCAGTTTGTATTGACTCGCCAATGGTTAATTCATGGTAGTTGCGTGTAAACGGGTGGGAATGGGCGGTACTTGTTTTGGATCCCGGGACCCATTGATTGCCGATGCGCGTCACGATGTCTGGGCTACCCTGGATGGCTGTTCGCTGCATGTAATGCATAACACCTCTAATTCCACCTAATTCCTCGCCACCACCAGCGCGTCCGGGGCCGCCGTGCACCATGTGGGGAAGAGGGGACCCATGGCCCGTACTTTCATCCATGGAAACTCTGTCGTTGAAATAAAGCCTTCCGTGGAAAGCTGCGGATCCCAGAACGCACTCTCTGGCAATATTCGCATCGTGGGTGATTATTGATGCAACCAGAGATCCATCAGCGCGGTTCAGTAATGCGATAGCCTGTTCAATATTCCGATAAGGCATGACTGTAGAAACCGGCCCAAAGGCTTCTGTGTGATGTACCGCCTCGGCATTTGCGGGGTCCTGGCAGTGCAATATGATGGGAGGCAGAAAAGCGCCTTTTTGTGAATCTGCATCTACAACGGTGAAATTGTCTGGATCTCCGTACACTCTGTCGCACTCTTTTGACAGAGCCGCGACTTTCTCCAGAACGTCCTGTCGTTGACTATTGGAAACCATCGCTCCCATCTGTGTCGACTTGTTAGCCGGATGCCCTATTACAATTTTGTCCAGAGCTGATGAAAGTGCGTCAATCACCTCAGAGATGTACTGCTCAGGTGCCATAATTCGCCGAATTGCCGTGCATTTCTGACCTGCCTTGGCAGTAAGTTCGTGCACAGACTCCTTGATGAACAAGGCAAATTCTGGTGTACCTGGTATTGCATCAGGACCAAGAACCGATGCATTGAGGCTATCCTGTTCTGCGACGAATCGTACTGCGTTACTCAGAATATTTGGCTTTGAGCGCAGCGACAGGGCTGTTTTGGCTGAGCCTGTGAAACTAACAACGTCTTGGCTGCCGAGGTGGTCGAGTAAATCTCCAGTGCCACCTGATACCAGCTGGATGGCACCGTTGGGCAGCAGCCCGCTATCGATGAGAATTTTAAAGGCAGCCTCGGCTAGATAACCGGAAGAGGTTGCAGGTTTAATAATGGCGGGTACACCGGCAAGCAAGCAGGGCCCTAGCTTTTCCAGCATGCCCCAAACTGGAAAATTGTAAGCATTGATGTGGACAGCAACACCTTGCAGTGAGGTGCACACATGTTGGCCCAGAAACGTTCCGTGGCGTGAAAGCATTTCAACATCACCATCCAGATAAATAGTGTCATCTGGCATTTCCCGCCGTCCCTTCGATGCGAATACCAATAGAGTGCCAATGCCACCATCGATGTCGATTTGACTGTCGCTCAGCGTAGCTCCAGTGTTGTAAGAAAGTGTGTACAGAGCCTCTCGATGCTCCCTCAAGTGCAAAGCAAGCGCTTTAATCATTCGTGCGCGATCATGGAAGCTCAGTCGCCTGAGTGCCGGTCCGCCATGCTCCTTGGCGTAATGGATCATGTTTTGAAACTGCAGTGAACCGGAGCCCGATTTTGCCAACTCTGTTCCGTCTATTGCAGAGGCAACCACACGTGCAGAGCTGGAAGGTTCAATCCAGTCTCCATAGGCATAACTCTGGACATTGATTAGAGACATGTTCAACCTGCGAATTGTGAGTGATGTTTAGCGACTACGCCTATTATTGACTACCTGGGTGGTTTATGCGAAATTCCGGCGACCATGGTCATTTGGCTGATAAAGTTGGAAAGCTGAGGGCAGTGGTCTTTCGAGCCCAAACTGAGAATTAATATTGTGTTGGATTTGTCACCTAAGTCCGGAGACCTTGAGGCTATCGAAATCGCTTCTCGCGATGAAATAGGCGCCCTCCAAGTTAAACGCATGAAGTGGTCTTTGTCGCACGCCTACAACAATGTGGCACATTATAAGCAGGCGTTTGATGCTGCTGGAGTGCACCCGAATGACCTGCACGTTCTGGAGGATCTTGCAAAATTCCCATTCACAATGAAGCAGAATTTACGCGATAGCTATCCGTTTAGCATGTTCGCAGTAAAGCGTGAAGAACTTGTTCGAATTCATGCCTCTTCGGGCACCACCGGCAAGCCTACCGTTGTTGGGTATACCCAGAATGATATTGATATGTGGGCTGACGTCATGGCCAGAAGTCTGCGTGCGTCAGGCCTGCGAAAGGGCGATGTGTTACAGAATGCATACGGCTACGGATTGTTTACCGGTGGATTGGGCGTCCACGGTGGTGCTGAAAAAATGGGATTGACTGTCGTGCCGGTATCCGGGGGCATGACGGAGCGACAAGTGCTCCTGATTGAAGACTTTCAGGCAAGTGGAATCACCGTAACACCGTCCTATATGTTGTCCATTCTTGACGAATATCGAAAACAGGGTAGGGACCCGAGGGCAAGTCCACTAAAAGTCGGGATTTTTGGCGCTGAGCCGTGGACCAATGCCATGCGATCTGAAATCGAAGAAGCCTTCGACATGCATGCTGTCGATATCTACGGTTTGTCTGAAGTCATTGGGCCGGGGGTTGCAAACGAATGTGTAGAAAGTAAAGATGGATTGCACATCTGGGAAGATCACTTTTATCCGGAAGTCATTGACCCGATATCTGGGAAAGTTCTGCCAGATGGTGAGCAAGGCGAGCTAGTATTTACGTCACTAACCAAAGAAGCATTCCCGATAATTCGCTATCGCACTCGAGACTTGACGCGCCTCTTGCCTGGAACCGCGCGCTCGATGCGACGTATGGAAAAAGTGACTGGTCGTAGCGATGACATGATGATTCTTCGAGGTGTGAATGTGTTCCCCACTCAGATTGAGGAGCAGGTGCTTCGTGTTATTGGGTTAGCAACGCATTTTCAGATAGAGCTTGTGCAAAAAGATCGCATGGATCATATGATCGTGCACGTCGAGAAATTGGACGTGTCCTCTGCACACTCTACGGTTGATCAATTGAGCGCGTTGATTAAATCCACTATTGGTGTCACAGCAGAAGTGCAACTCGGTGCACCTGGCAGTGTAGCGCGCTCGCAGGGTAAGGCGGTGCGCATCGTTGATAACAGAAGTCGCGAGAGTTAACCCATGTCGATACCCATGAACGAGCTTTCGCAATTACTAGATACAAAGCGGTTTATCATCGCTAATGAAGCTGCGATGCAGAGCTTTGGTACTAAGCTTGTAAATGCCCTTCCAAAGAAGGCCTTGGTGACTTTATCTGGTGAGCTAGGCGCTGGTAAAAGTGTACTTGCCCGCGCAATGATTCATTCTCTGGGATATGAGGGGCGGGTCAAAAGTCCCACGTATACGCTGATTGAAACTTATGAGACAACAAATGATGATAATTCAGTGACTCGAATTGCTCATCTCGACCTTTACCGACTAAGCGATCCTGAGGAGCTGGATTATTTAGGTTTTGATGATGTTCTGGTGACCAATAATCTTGTTATTATCGAATGGCCAGAGCAGGGAGAGGGCAGGGTCCCTGCTGCTAACGTGCATGTGTCCATTGAATACGCTCGTTCGGGGATCCCGCCGGGGACAGGGACCGAGCCCGATACCAGAAAGGTAATCCTGCAATCAGCATCGCATCATTGATCTCGCAGGAATCGCCTTAGAATCTTGCCACTGGCTGATTTCGGAATGGTGTCTACGAACTCTACCGCATGAATCCTTTTGTAGGTTGCAACATGCTTGGCCACAAAATCTTTGATGTCGTCGCAGCTAGGTGCCAATGCAGGACTAGCTGCAATATTTGGTTTTAAGCTAATAAAAGCCTTGGGTAGCTCGCCAGCCTCATCATCGGGCATGCCGACAATGGCGACATCTGCAACAGCTGGGTGAGTTATCAGCAGGGCTTCTAGTTCAGCAGGTGCAACCTGAAATCCTTTGTATTTGATCAGTTCTTTTACACGATCGACGATAGTCATGTATCCATCTTCGTCTATCCGAGCAAGATCCCCTGTATGCAGCCAGCCATCAGCATCAACCGTCTCACGGCTTGCTGATTCGTTGTTTAAATAACCGAGCATGACTTGCGGGCCTTTGATCAGCAGCTCGCCTTCTTCGTTAGGCCCCATATCAACGCCATCTGAATCGATGATGCGAGAAAGTGTGTTGCTAACAGTGACACCGCTTGAACCAGCTCGTGCATCGAAGCCTGGAGTGATGTGGCTGACAGGGCTGATTTCTGTCATGCCATAGCCTTGTACAACTGGGCAGCCGACGCGCTTGGCAGCCTCCTCGGCAAGTTCAGCGCCCAATGGTGCGGCTCCCGAAAATATCTTACGCAAACTACTGACATCGTACTGATCCAACAATGGTGTCTTGGCAAGGCCCAGTACAATCGGCGGGACCGCAAATAGTTGTGTGATTTTATGTTTCTGAATTAAACCCAGAACCTGCTGCATGTCAAATCGGGGTACGGTAATGATAGTTGCGCCAGTAGATAAAAGGCTACCCATAAGTACCTGCATTCCATAGATGTGAAAAAACGGCAGTACCGCCAAAGCACGCTCGTTTGCTTCGTAGTTTAAGGCGGCATTGATCTGAACAAGATTTGCAACCAGATTGTGATGGCTTAGCATGACGCCTTTGGGTAGGCCAGTAGTTCCTGAAGAATAAGGCAGCACGACGGCGTAGTTGCGGGTGTCTACAGCAACCTGATCTATTTCTTCTCCCAGTAGGTCGTCAACGCAGCGATAGCCTTCAGATGTTTGCAAGGAAACTAGCTCATTAACGGAGGTGTCTTTGATGGCTTCTGCAACAGTTTGTAAGCAGTCATTGTTTGATATAGCAAGGGTGGCACCTGAGTCAATGAGTTGTTGTCTGATTTCTTCAGGGCCATATGTAGGGTTTACGGTGGTTACTGTACCTGCACATAATGCAGCAGCATGAAAAACAACAGCGTAGTCTGGACAGTTTGGTGCTACCAATGCAAGCACAGAACCTGGCTTGAATCCGTTGTTTTGCAAACCACCCGCAAGCGCTTTGGAGCGTGACTCCAACTGAGCATAGCTCAGAGTTTCACCGGTTGAGCCATCGATGATGGCGGTATGATTGGGTATCTTTGAACACTTCTGCATCACGTACTGTGTGATTGGCACGTCCGGGATATCGACGACAGGCAGTGGGCTATGAAAAATATGTGATGTCATGTTTTTGATGCTCCGTTGCCGCACTATAGTTGTGTAATTGAGTGAGCCTGCGTCTGATTAGATTTACCGCACTAATATTCTTCGAATTTTCAGTTATTTAATAAAGGGAACCAGTCTTCACGAAGCCTGTCTCCTGCGCTCATGCCATGGCCTGTAAATGGCGGGGATGTGGGGCCTGGACGCTGTACATATCGTGCGTCATCACCGACAAGACGAACTGAAAAAGCTCGTCGCCGCTGGTTGGTATCGTTGCCACGAGCTCCATGCAAAATGCCGAAATGAAATGCTACTGCATCACCTGCCTGCATCTCCCATTCCCGAATGTCCATACCTTGAGCGTCTGGATCTGGCACTTCCATATAGGCATCGCTGTCGGGGTAAAAACTTGTGTCTGATAGCCAACGAGTTGGAAGTACGGGTTTTCTCCACTGATGAGAGCCTGCTACACAGCGTAAACTTGTGTTGTTGACAGGGTCCATGGGTATCCAGAACGAAAGTGTTTGCTCCCCTTCAACACAATAATAGGGACTATCCTGGTGCCAAGGTGTGGGCTTCGAGGTGCCGGGCTCTTTGACGAGAACATGGTCGTGAAATAGTTGTACCCGTGTTGATTGCATGAGTGCGGCTGCAGCCTTTGCAATAAGGGATTCATTAATACAACGCTCAAATTCCTTAATTCGCGACCAGTTGCAATAGTCATCAAAAAAGCGCCCGGGTTCTGCGCTATGCAGATTCTCTGCAGCATAAGGTCCCGGCTCACGCATGTTTGTCTCGATGCCTTGACGGACAATATCGACCCAATTGGTTAAAAGGCCAGGAATCAAAACAACCCCATCGCGTGAATAGGTATCAATTTGCTCCTGACTGACTACTGATTCATTCATCTGTTGTAATTCCGTACGGATTAATCAAGTACATTGAAGTCACGATAACAGTACACTGGACAGCATGCATTTATTTAACCGAAGAGAGTAGAAATGTCGTTAGCAGGTAAAACGCTATTCATGTCTGGCGGTAGCCGCGGTATTGGTCTTGCCATTGCAAAAGCAGTAGCTGCACAAGGCGGTAACGTGGCTATAGCTGCAAAGACTGCTGAACCTCACCCTAAGCTCCCAGGCACGGTCTACACCGCAGCACAAGAAATAAACGCAGCGGGTGCTGGTAGAGCCATTGGTCTGCTATGCGACATCCGTAGCGAAGAGCAGGTCGAGGCTGCTATTGCACGCACGGTTGAGGAATTTGGCGGTATTGATATCTGTGTGAATAATGCCAGTGCGATTTCACTGACCGACACTGCGAACACGGCGATGAAGCGCTACGATCTGATGAATGACGTCAATGTTCGTGGCACCTATCTGGTGTCGCAGAAAGCACTGCCTTATCTGCAAAATTCAGAGCATGCGCATATTCTGAATTTGTCGCCACCGCTGGATATGCGGGCTAAATGGTTTAAAAAACATGTTGCCTATACGATTGCAAAATATGGCATGTCATTGTGCGTGTTGGGTATGGCCGAGGAGTTTAAAGAAAAAAGCATCGCTGTAAATGCGCTGTGGCCAATTACTGCTATCGACACGGCGGCAGTTCGCAACGTTATCGGTGACGATGAAATGGCCAAACAATGTCGCTCCCCAGCGATCATGGCGGATGCTGCTGTCGCTATCTTGAAAAGAGATCCCACGCTGTGCACAGGAAATTTTTTCATTGATGAAGAAGTACTGATAGAGGAGGGTGTTAGTGATCTATCGATTTATCAGCACGCCGATGCCTCTGTGCTTCTGGGCGATTTTTTCGTGCCTGATGAGGTTTTTGATCGTTCCCCCACCAATATTGTTCAAAGCTTTTAAAGTCCTGGTTTTCAAGTTATCTGGAATTTTTAGATTCGTGTCCTATGCTTACCTCAGCGGAGGGTTTTCGATACGTGGTTTTTGTGGTGCCCGCCTTTGGTCAGTTAAATTGACTTAAACAGGTAAAGGGGGAGTATTGAGTTGATTTCCTGGTTTCGTAAATGGCATGGTCTTGCCCTGCTCGCGGCGACGTTGCTGGTAGTGGGCAACGTTTTGGCGGAGCCCAAGCTATACGGGTTTCGCATCGTTCAGCAGGACCATGTCATGTTGCACTTTGATCTGAATTCTTCAGCGGCAGCTGCAGAATTGTTCTCGCTGGCTGAGCCCCATCGGCTGGTTGTCGATTTGCCCGGGACGAAGCTCGCGACGGAGTTACCGTCCGAGACGTTTATTCAGGGTGTAGTTCGCGGTGTTCGATATGCTCAGCATAAAGAGGGTTATCTGCGTGTCGTTGTCGATTTAAGGCGTGCTGTTTCGCCGACCTACCAAATCGTTCCTCGCCAGGGCGGGCAACGACTTGTTATCGATCTGGGGGTAGAGGGAGCACCTGCCTATAAGACATTGCCAGATGCGCAAACTCGACCCCAAGTGTCAAGTTCGGGCTCTGCTCAGTTGATCGGCTCTGCAGGTCTTCGGGATACCGTAGTCGCTATCGATGCAGGCCATGGTGGCAGAGATCCGGGCGCCATAGGTCCACGCAATACTTACGAAAAAGACATTAC